>JAFKFE010001187.1 GCA_017308345.1 Alphaproteobacteria bacterium
GACCTTGATGAGAGCATCTTCCGCTTCAGTAATACTTCAAAAGCGGGAGGATATCTTGGCAAGCACGGCTACGCTCTATGCTTGGGCGACACCAGCATTCGCTACAGGTTCGCCTGTCGACCATACTTGGGTTACCACTTACGACAACCAGCAATATCACTACACCAGTGCTGCCGCTGTCGCCGCAGCCGGCAAGGACTACTGGTTCTGCTGGGGCAGCTATCACCCGACCGGAGGAGTGCCGGGCAACCCAACGGGAAGCATCGGCAACCAGCCTGGCAACCTGGCGCTGGCGCGATGCCTGGTGCAATCGAATGCGGATTCCGTGTCGGTGCCCGCGGCCAAGGGAACCATTCTGACTTATGGCATCGACGGCGTATGTCACCAACTCGCCAATCAAGTCCTCTACGCAACCACGGGAACTCGATTAACCGTGAAAAATGCCCGTGGCTACGCGGCAAGCAGCTTCCTATATGGCACTTACGGGCTGCAACATACGGCGTGGGCGAGCAAGATCCAGCATTGCTCGGGTGCGAGCGCCATAGCGGGCGCCGGCCCAGGCGGAGTGATGAGGATGCAGGATTTACCCGACGACTTCGAAGA
The DNA here is from genome assembly GCA_017308345.1 of Alphaproteobacteria bacterium. Lineage (GTDB taxonomy): Bacteria > Pseudomonadota > Alphaproteobacteria > Rhizobiales > Rhizobiaceae > Mesorhizobium. The sequence goes on from JAFKFE010001187.1 coordinate 604, forward strand.
GCACGCCAGGGCCGTGCTCGGCGAGAATGAGCCGGAACTATTGGCCAAGCTCCTGTCCTTGAGGGGCGAAGTTCAGAGCTATACAGCACAGCGAATCCCCGGCTTCGCTCCGCCGAGCGCCGACGCAATCAATGCGCGCAATCAACATCTGATTGATCAGGCGGCCCTGCTACTGGGGCCGGAGCATTTCGAGCGCATCTTCGGCTTTCCGTCCGGCGCGAAGATCAATCTGGTCGATCCGTCTATCGCCCAACCAAAGCAGCCGGAGTGACCGACCCGGCTCCGCAGGAGACCTTGCCGGCGAACTCGATCCGCCCGCCCTTCTCCGTGCCGTCATACACCGAGAGCGTGTAGCGCTCCCGATACAAGAAGCGCGGCGGCGAAATAGCTGTCTGCATTGCGTCCCCGACAGCCGCGCCCGGTCAAGAGCGCTGATCCAATGCGAGCCCCCGGCGCGGCCAATTGCGGTTTTGCCAACCGGTTGGCAGAGTGCCGCGCGAAACACAGGGGTTTTCATGCAGGCATCGGACAGTTCCAGGAATTCCATCGGCGGCATTGCTGTCGCCCGCATTGCCGAATTGCGCGNNGCGCGAGGCGGAGGCGGCCGCCTTCCGCAAGGCGCGGCCGAAATCCGAGGCGAAGCTCGGCAACGGCATCGCCGGCTTCCTCGGCGGCGTGCCGATGCACTGGATGACCGACTGGCCGACGCCGTTCCCGATCCTGGTCGACGGCGCCAAGGGCGCCACCATCACCGACATCGACAGCAACAGGCTCGATGATTTCTGCCTCGGCGACACCGGCTCGATGCTCGGCCATTCGCCGCCGGCGGTCGCCCGCGCGATCCGCCGACAGTCCGGGCGCGGCCTGACATACATGCTGCCCAGCGAGGATGCGCTGGCGATCGGCCCGCTCCTGCAGCAGCGCTTCGGCCTGCCCTACTGGCAGATCGCCACGACCGCCACCGACGCCAACCGCTTCGCGCTGCGCGTCGCCCGCGCCGTGACTCGACGAGACGATGGTGCGGCTGATCGACGGCAAGCCGGTGAACCGGCCAGGACTCGCCGGAGAATTCCGCGACCTGACGCGGGCGACGAAGATCGTCGAATTCAACGACGTCCCTGCCTTGGAGGCCGCGCTTGCGGACCGCGATGTCGCCTGCGTCATCACCGAGCCGGTGCTGACCAATTCCTGCATGGTGCTGCCGGAACCCGGCTTCCACGACGCGTTGCGGCGCCTGACCCGCGCCGCCGGCACGCTGCTGCTGATCGACGAGACGCACACGATTTCCACCGGCCCGGGCGGCTATACGAAGAAACATGGGCTGGAGCCGGACCTGTTCGTGCTCGGCAAGCCGGTGGCCGGCGGCGTGCCGGCGAGCATCTGGGGCCTGAGCGAGGAGGTCGCCACCCGCTACGGCGCCTACAACCGGACCAAGGAGCCCGGCTATTCCGGCATGGGCACGACGCTGTCGGCCAATCCGCTGCAATTCGCGGCGATGCGCGCGACGCTGGAAGAAGTGATGACCGAGCAGGCCTATGCCCATATGGACCGGTTGGCGCGCCGACTCGACGCCGGGCTCTCCGCCGTCATCGCGCGAAACAAGCTGCCCTGGCATGTGGCGCGGGTCGGCGCGCGCGTCGAGTTCATCTGCGCGCCGG
>JAFKFE010001188.1 GCA_017308345.1 Alphaproteobacteria bacterium
AAGAATCGGTCACAGTCTCACGGGGAGCGAGTCGGGCGACTCAATCGTCGGACGTCGTCCTCGACACCCGGACGACAAGCGAACGACGGGAGCATACGGCGTATCGGCTTGCCGCACTGGGCGAAATGACGGGCGGCATAGCCCACGATTTCAGAAACCTGCTGGCGGTCATCGAATCCGGCTTGAGGTTCGCCGAAAAAACAGCCGACAATCCCGAGCGCATACGGGCCTGCATCGCGATGGCGCGGGAAGGGATCGATCGCGGGATCGATTTGACCTCGCAGCTGCTCGCCTTCGCAAAGTATCGGGAACTCGACGCCCATGCCGGCGACGTGAATGAATTCCTCATGTCCTTCAGACCATTGCTGCGGTATGGCGCCGGCCCCGACGTGCGCGTCACGCTTGAACTCGGGTCCGATATTCCGGCGTGCCTGATCGATCCGGCCTTGTTCGACACCGCGGTGCTCAATCTGGTCGTCAACGCTCGAGACGCCATGCCGAATGGCGGCGAGATCAGGATCGACACGGAGCGATTGGTGCAGGAGACCGCGACACCGGACCCGCCGGGACCGGGAACCTACGTCTGCGTTCGCGTCAAGGATCAAGGTTGCGGCATGACCGCCGAAGTCCTGCGGCAGGCGTTCGACCCCTTCTTCACGACGAAGGGCGAGAAGGGCACCGGGATAGGGCTGTCCCAGGTGCGCGCGTTGACGCGGATGGTCGGAGGCCATGTCCGCATCGCGAGCGAGCGCGGGATTGGAACGACAGTCGAACTCCTGTTCCCGTCAATCCAACCGGAAGCCGTCAAGAACGACTAGAGTTTGATGTCGCCACCCGCAACGCCATGCAATCCTGCCAGCGCAGGACCTACTACGCTCTCGTCCGCACTTGCGGATTGCACTGCATAGACCGGATAGGAGAACTGCGGCATTTCGGGCACCAGATGGAGCGCCCCGGCCTCAATGTGGGACTGAACCGCGCTCATCCTGAAATATCCGGAGCCGCCGGTCGCAAGAACATAGCTCAGTGCGAGCGGACCCAGATCGAAAGAAAGGTCCGGCGCAGCACTCGGGAAATTCATCCTGAGAGCGGCGGTGCAAAAACCTACCACGGTAGCGGCGGGATAGTCCCGCTTCGGGCGGCGTAAAAGTCGTCCACCTATGTCCTGTCTGCAGCGTGCAGGGAGG
>JAFKFE010000177.1 GCA_017308345.1 Alphaproteobacteria bacterium
TCATGCAGGCAGAAAGCGCCATTGCCGGTCAATTGACAAACGACCAATTCAAAGGTCAGCTGCGAGTATGGATCACAGCTTCGACCAGATGCTTCCTTTGGAAACATTGCGCGCTTTTGATGCGGCGGCGCGAACGGGAAGCTTCTCCGCCGCAGCCGAAAAACTCAACCTCACCCATGGCGCGGTGAGCCGCCAGATCGCCAAGCTGGAGGGCTGGCTGGGACTGAAAGTGTTCGAGCGCAACGCGCGCGGCGTGACGCTGACCATCGAGGGCAACCGGCTGCATCTTCGCACCACCGAGGCCTTCGCGCTGATCTCGGTCAACTCCGACCGCTGGGTCGAGCCGCGCGGCACCGCCGTGGTGCGGCTGGCCTCGATCCCCTCGGTGAGCGGGCTGTGGCTGATGCCGCGCATGGCGATGCTCGAGAACGATCCGACGAGGCTGCGCATCGTGCTCGATGTCGACAACCGCCAGGTCGATCTCGCCGACGAAGGCATCGATCTTTCGGTGCGCTGCGGGCGCGGCCGCATTCCCGGCCGCGTGTCGGTACAGCTTTTCGAGGAGCAGATTTTTCCCATCGCCTCGCCGGAACTCGCCAGGGAGATCGGGCGCGGCGATCCTGCCCGGCTGCTGAAGTTCCCGCTGATCAACGATTCCGACGCCTCCGGATGGCGGGCATGGCTCGCGGCCCAGGACATCGATTACCGCCCCCGCCCGCAGGACAGGCGTTTCGAGGACTATAATCTTGTGCTCGACGCGGCGGCGCATGGGTTGGGCATCGCGCTGGCGCGGCCGCCGCTGACGGAGGACCAGTTGCGATCCGGCCGTATCGTCGCCGTCGATGAGCGCGTTGCGCTCAATCCTGTGTCTTATTGGATGGACCGTCCGGTCGGACGGCCGCGCGCGGCCGCGGCGGACCTCGCCGGGCGCATCGCCGGACAGGCCGGGCTTGCTCCGGAAAAGCTCGAGGCTTTCCTGCGGGACGATGTCTAAGCCGGATCAGCGAAGCAACAGGACCATGATCGTCGCGGTCACGGCGGAGACAATGGCCGTAACGACCGATATCGTCCACAGCGATACCGCAACGGAATCGGATTGCGGCGCATGGCCGGCAGAGCGGCCGCCCGCGCCGCGCGGTTGGGGCGCGTTGGCATTGGCCGCGACCAGCATCGCGGCGGAAGCGACGGCCGGCGAAAATGTGGACAATGCCGGCGCAACCGCGGGCCTGGACGCATTTTCGGCAACCGCTGCCGGTGGCGGGACGAAGCCGCGCCGCGCCTGATCAGCATCGGTCGCGGCCCTGCCCGCCGAGGGTCTTGCCGGCGCATCGTCGGCCGCGGCATCGGGCTCCATGACGGCCCGGTAGGCATCCTCGACTTCGGAGGACGACAGGCGTTGCGATGCCTGAGCGGCCTGGCGCGGCTGCGCGCTCTGCAGCGACTGCGCCGCGATCTGCGCCGCCTGCCCCGTCGTGGGCGCCGGCGGCTGGACCAGCGCCTTGATCAAGGCTGCCGCTGCCGGATCGGCCTTGGGCGACGGCGCCGCCTGCGGCGTGAGCGCCTCATTGATGAGCGTGTTCAAGCGGGTCGGGGTGATGTCCATGCCGGGTTTCCGGAAACCATTTGCCGCTCAGCCATACTGCTTGAGCATTGCGTCAAGCTTGACGTTGCTTGCGATTTGTGGCGATTGAAACGCGATGAACTCAAGCGTCCTTCCATGATGAATCGTTTCGAAGGCCCGGGCGGCAGGGAAGCCCGGATCCGCTATCTCGACGGCGACTTCCAGGTCACCAGTCCCGGCTCGTTCGTGCGCTGCGCGGTGACGGGCGAGAACATTCCCCTCGACGAGCTCAAATATTGGAGCGTCGCCCGGCAGGAGCCCTATGTGAACGCGGCGGTCTCGCTTGCCCGCGAGATCGAGATGCACCCGGAATTGCGCAAGCGGGGATAGGCCATGCGAGCCCATGGCGCAGTGGCAATCGATCTCGACCGCGCTTAGGGTATCGCATTGAAGAACTTCAGGAAATCTCTCAAGACCCTTGTTCGCATGCCGCTTGTCATGCGTGCGAGATTGCGCGACCGGGCGCTATCGAAAGCCCCACGGTTCAAGCTGGCCGCCTGCGCCATCTTCCGTGAGGAAGCGCCGTTCCTGGCCGAATGGATCAGGTTCCACCAGAGTGTGGGATTTGAGCATTTCTATCTCTACAACAACTTCTCGACCGACGACTTCAAAGCCGTGTTGGACCCGTTCATCCAGGAAGGGCTGGTTACACTGGTCGACTGGCCGCGGCCGGTGGGGCAGCTGTCGGCTTACAGGGACTGCATCCGCAGACGCTGGCGTGAAGCGTTGTGGATCGGATTCTTCGACATCGACGAGTTTCTTTTCGCGCCCGACGGACGCGACGTGCCCTCGGTTCTGAGAGACTATCGCGACCTTCCAGGCGTCTGCGTCTGGCAGGCGTTCTATGGCTCCTCCGGCCATGTCGAACGGCCACAAGTCCCGGTGGTCGAAGCCTACACGATGCGAGCCGGGCCGGACATCACGACGGTCAAGACAATCCTGAACCCGCGCATGGTCTACAGGCCTGGCGTCCATCAGACGAAATTCCTGTCCGGTGAAGGGGTGGACACCCATCGGCGGACGATCGTGCCCGGCATGCCTCCCAAGCTCGATATATTAAGGATCAATCACTATTGGTCGCGATCGCTCGCCGACCTCGACCAGAAGGTCCGGCGCGGTGACGCGTCGACGGCCGCGGCGCGCGACAGGGACTGGCATTTCAACTTCGAAAGCAAGCTCAACGTCGAGCGCGACAAGACCATCCTGGAGGCGATGCGGCATCCCCGCTAAGGCACCTTGCGACTGCCTCGCAACACAATCGGGTGCAATCGATCGCGGCGGCGAAAAACCCTTTCCGCGAGGTGCGTGACACGCTCGTGAATCCGCGGCTATAGAGGTGGTGGGTATTGGGGGATTTGGCGTGAAGGTTCTGGTGACCGGGGGCGCCGGCTTTATCGGTTCGCATCTATGCGACCTTTTGCTGGCAAGAGGCCGAGACGTGACATGTCTCGACAATTTCTCGACTGGTTCGGATGAAAACATCCGCCACCTCTCGGACAATGCACGGTTCAGGCTGCTGAGGCACGACGTCACCGTGCCGCTCCAGGCCGAGGCCGACGAGATCTTCAATCTCGCCTGCCCGGCCTCGCCCGTTCACTATCAGCGCATTCCGATCGAGACGACAAAGGCCTGCGTCTACGGCGCGATCAACATGCTCGATCTTGCGTCCGCTTCCGGAGCGAGAATTCTCCAGGCCTCGACCTCCGAGGTCTATGGCGATCCGGAAATCCATCCCCAGACCGAGGCCTATTGGGGCCATGTCAACCCGATCGGTCCCCGCAGCTGCTACGACGAAGGCAAGAGATGCGCCGAAGCGCTGTTCTTCGACTACCGGCGCATGTCGAAATTGCCGATCAAGGTGGTGCGCATATTCAACACCTATGGGCCGCGCATGCACCCGTCGGACGGCCGCGTGGTCAGCAATTTCATCGTCCAGGCGTTGCGCAACGACCCCATAACCATCTACGGCGACGGAAGCCACACGCGCAGCTTCTGCTACGTCGACGATCTCATCGACGCGATGACCCGGATGATGGCGACACCGGATGATTTCGTGGGGCCTGTCAACATCGGAAACCCTACGGAAGTCACGATCCTGGAACTGGCCGAACTCGTCCTGGGCATTGTCGGCGGCAAGTCCAGGATCGAGTTCAAGGCGCTGCCGCAGGACGATCCCCAACAGCGCCAACCCGATATAAGCCTGGCGCGTTCGGCGTTGGACTGGTCGCCTCGTGTCGCCCTCAAAGACGGGCTTGGCGAGACGGTTCGCTACTTCCGCCGGCTCATCAAGGGCAATTGAAGGCGATCCCGCCTCGAAACTCAACTCCGCATCTTGCGCTGACGCCACGCGTCGAGCGTCTCGTCGATGATGCGCTCGGGCACGTGGTCGAGCTCGAATACGGCCTCGATATCGAGCACGTCCAGTTGATCGAGGAAACCGGCTGGTGTTTCGCCGTGGCGCAGCCGGGCGGCATCCTTCGCCGTGGTGGCAAGGCGCAGCCCTTCCTGACGGGCGAGCGCAAGGAGGTCGGCAAGCTCGTCCTGGGCGTAGAAATGATGGTCCGGAAACGCGCGCGAAAGCACGACCTCGCCACCCGCCCCGCGGACCGTGTCGAAGAATTTCTCTGGATGGCCGATGCCGGCGAAGGCAAGGAAGCGGCCCCCGGCGAAGCGCGACGGGTCCGCCGGCTCCACATGCGCCAGGAAGATCGGCCGGCCGGCGCGCGCCGCCTGGCGCACGACGCCGTCGGCGGCGGTGCCCTCGCCCATCTTCAGCAGGCCGTTGGTGAAGACAAGCTGATCGACGACCCTGGCGCGGAGCGGTCCGCCGGGGATGACGCGGCCGTTGCCGATGCCGAAACGGGCGTCGACCACGACCAGCGCATAGTCGATGTGGATTCGCGCCGACTGGAAGCCGTCATCCATGATCAGGAAGTCGCAGCCATGTTCCTGAATGAGCAGCTTGGCGCCGGCGGCGCGGTTGGCCGTCACCGCGACAGGCGCATGCGCGGCCAGGAGCAGCGGCTCGTCGCCGACATGCTTGGCGGCGTCGTGATGCGCATCGACGACATGTGGCCTGGCGAACGAGCCGCCATGGCCGCGCGACAGGAAGCCGGGCGTAAGCCGCATGCGCCTTGCCTCTCTGGCCAGGGCGATGGCGACCGGCGTCTTGCCGCTGCCGCCAACGGTAAGATTGCCGACGCAAAGCACCGGAGCTTCGACCTTCTCGCGCGGGGCGTGGCGCATGCGCCTGCCGGCGACCAGCCCGTAGACCGCCGAGGCCGGCGACAAGGCGAACACACGCCAATCCGGCTTCTCCCACCAGAAGGGGGGCGCCTCGCTGGTCATGCTAGCGTCCGTTTGCGCCTTTCAGGCGCGCCTTGACGACCAGCGGCTGGATGTAGGGTTCCAGCGATTTCAGCGTGCGGGCAAGCGCGCCGCGCATTTCGTCGACGGTGGCCGCACCCGCCGCCATCATTTCATGGCGCGCCACTTCGTTGGTCAAAAGGAAATTGACGGCGCCGGTCAGCATATCGCGGTCGCGCACCAGCTTGGCGCCGCCGCTGTCGAGCAGGCGCTGATAGGCTTCGCGGAAATTCTGCACGTTGCGGCCGGCAAGCACAGCGGTTTCGAGCATCGCCGGCTCCAGCGGGTTCTGGCCGCCTTCCGAGGTCAGCGAGCGGCCGACGAAAGCGATTTCCGTCAGCCTCAGATAGAGGCCCATCTCACCGATCGTGTCGCCCAGAAGAATATCGGTGTCGGGCGAGATGCGATCGCCCTTGCTGCGCCGCGCGACCTTGAGCCCCATGCCGGAAATCTGCGCCGCAAGCGCGTCGGCGCGGTCGGGATGACGCGGCACGATGATGGTCAACAGCCCAGGATGGCGCCTGTGCAGGCTGGCATGGACCTCCGCGGCCACGACCTCCTCGCCGTCATGGGTCGAGATCGCGGCCCAGGTCGGGCGATCGCCGATCTGGCGCCGCAGGGTGGCCAGGGCCCGCTCATCGACCGGCGGCGGGTTGGTGTCGACCTTGAGGTTGCCGGAGACCGTGACCGGCCGGGCGCCGAGCGCGCGGAACCGTTCGCCGTCGACATCCGACTGGGCGATGACATGGGCGAGGTTCTCGAACAGGGCCTCGGCGACGCCGGAGCGCTTCTTCCACGAGGTGAAGGAGCGGTCCGAAAGCCTGCCGTTGACCAGAACCTGCGGCACGTTGCGGGCGCCAAGCTCCAGGATGGTCATCGGCCAGATTTCCGATTCGGCGATGATCGCCAGTTCCGGCCGCCAGTGATCGAGGAAACGGCTGACCGCGGGCTTCAGGTCGAGCGGCACATATTGGTGGATGACGCGGTTGCCGAGACGCTCGTCGGCGACCTTGGCCGAGGTCACCGTGCCGGTGGTCAGGACGATGTTGACGCCATAGTCGAGGATGCTCTCGACCAGCGGCACCACCGCGATCGTCTCGCCGACGCTGGCGGCGTGGATCCAGATCACCGGCCCCTCCGGCCGGGGACGGCCGGCGACGCCATAGCGCTCCCGGCGGCGGGCGCGATCCTCCTTGCCGCGCGAGGCGCGCCAGGCGACATAGGGACCGACCAGCGGATAGGCGGCCGCCCCCGCATAGCGATAGGCTGTCAGGGCCGCACGCGCCCAGCGCTCGCTCATTTGTCGCCGTCCACGAGGCGATAGGCCTCAGCCGTCGCGGCGTTGAGGGAGGCGGTGACCTCCTGGCGCTTGCGCTCCATCTCGGCATCGTCGGCATCGGCCGGCACGAAGACCGGCGGCCCCACGATGACCGCGGAGCGGCCGAAAGGCAGGTTGATGGTGGTCTTGTCCCAGCTCTTCTCAAGCACCTTGCGGCGGCTGGTGGCGATGGCCGAGGGCAGGATCGGCCGGCCGGAAAGCCTTGCCAGAAGAACGATGCCAAGCCCGGCGTCGCGCGGCTTGCCGTGCGGAATGTCGGCGATCATGGCGACGTTCTTGCCGGCCACGAGCGACCTCTTGAGCGCGATCAAGGCCTTGGCGCCGCCTTTGTCGAGATGTTTCGAACTGTTGCGGCCGCCGGAACCGCGCACCGCCTCGATGCCGAATTTCTCGATCATCAGCGCCTGGAGCTCGGCGTCGGCGCTGCGCGAAACCATGGCGACCAGCGGCCGGCCCTCGGGGTAGTAGGCAGGGGTCAGAAGATGCTGGCCATGCCACAGCGCGATGATGCCGGGCTCAAGATGCGCATAGGCGCCGCCGGCCACCTTCGTAGAGCCTTCGACCAGCGGGCTGGTGACGCGAATCAGCCGCAGGAACCAGGCGAACAGGCTGGCGATGAAATTCTTGACGAAACTCGACTGCGCCAACGGCTCGCGGATGCGCCGCCAAAGCGTACGCGTTCCGCCGCGTCTGGCGGCGCGCCGCCGGGTCGCCCCTTTCACCGCCTCATGCTCCATCGACGTCAACCGCCGACCTTCGATTCCGGATCGAGCAACCGGTGCAGATGAACAACGAAATAGCGCATATGGGCATTGTCGACACTGGCCTGCGCCTTGGCCTTCCAGGCGCCAAGCGCGCTTTGATAGTCGGGATAGATGCCGACAATGTCGAGGGAGTTGAGATCACGGAACTCGGTTCCACCCAGCTTTTTCAGCTCGCCGCCGAACACCAGGTGCAAAAGCTGCTTCTTTCCGTCTTCCACGGCCATGCCGATCCTTCGCGCATTCATGAATTGTGACAGGTCTAGACCAAAGCGGCTGGTTTTGGAACCGCCGACTGCCTCACCCTTCGTCAAGTCCGGCAATGACGCCGGTAAGCACACCGAGCAGTTCGCCGCTGCCGGCCGCGAGCGCGCCATGGCTGATCGCCTCGCCGGCATAGCGCGGCGGCCTGGCGCCGCGGTCGAGCAACGCTCCGCCGGCCTCGGTGAGGATGAGATCGGCGGCGGCGATATCCCAGTCATGCGCGCTCGGCTTGACGAAGGTCGCGTCGAGCTTGCCGGCGGCAATCATCGCCAGCCGATAGGCAAGCGACGGAATGTAGGCGCTCCGCCGCAACCTGTCCCGCCAGGCCTCCGGCATCAAGTCGACCAGCGGCTTGGGTCCGCCGATATCGACGTTATGCCCAAGCGGACGCACGTGGATACGCTTGCCGTTGACATAGGCGCCCTCGCCGGGCAGCGCCCAATAGGTCTCTTGCTTGGCCGGGCATTCGAGCACGCCGGCGAGCGAGCGCCCGTCCTCGACCACGGCGACGCTGACGCACCAGGAATGCAAACCATCGAGGAAGCCGCGCGTGCCGTCGATAGGATCCACGACGAAAGTGCGGCGGGCCGACAGACGCGCCTTGTCGTCGGCGGTCTCCTCCGACAGCCAGCCATAATCCGGACGCGCCCTGAGCAAGGTTTCACGCAGATACGCGTCCGCGGCATGGTCGGCCTCGCTCACCGGCGAGGTGCCGCCCTTCATCCACACCTGCGGGTTGTTGCCGAAATAACCCATGGCGATGGCGCCGGCCTCGCGGGCGGCATCGCGCAGCACGGCGAGATCGTCGCGGGCCTCGCTCGATGTCAGCTGGTCAAGCGCCGGCAAGGGTCATCCCCTCGATCAGGAGCGTCGGCGCCGCCGTGCCGAAATTGCGGTCGAGGTCGCTCGCCGGCACCATGTTGAGGAACATGGTCTTCAGGTTGGAGGCGATCGTCACCTCGGCCACCGGATAGGCCAGCGCGCCATTCTCGATCCAGTAGCCGGAGGCGCCGCGGCTGTATTCTCCGGTCACCATGTCGACACCCTGGCCGAACACCTCGGTGACGTAGAAGCCGCGTTTCAGCGACGCGATCAGGTCTTCCGGCGAACGCTCTCCGGGCTCGATGGCAAGGTTGGTCGAGGACGGCGAAACGGATGAG
>JAFKFE010001189.1 GCA_017308345.1 Alphaproteobacteria bacterium
GGGAGATTGGCAGCTTCACCGGCGGCGCGCGATTTCCAACGTTGGCGATTGGCGAAAGCCGGCGCGACATCTGATCTCCCCCCTTGCGGGGGAGATGGCCGGCAGGCCAGAGGGGGGCGCCGTAAAGCGATCATCTTGGAAGAATAGTAACCGAGACCACCTACTTGCTCATCACACCCAGCCACTCGTCCACCCAGGCCTTGCGGTTGGCGGCGACCTCCTCCGGGCTGAACAGCAAGGTCTTGGTCGGCTTCACCAATTTGTCGAAGGCCGGGTTCAGCGGCTTGTCGGTCTTGCCGGCCGGGAACATCCAGTTGGTCTCCGGGATGACGTCCTGGAATTTCGGCCCGGTCATGAAGGCGATGAATTTTTGCGCCAACGGGTTCTTCGCGCCGGTCGTGGTGATGCCGGCAACCTCGATCTGCAGGTATTCGCCCTCCTCGAAGGAGGCCGCCTGGTAGCGCTCGGTGTTCTCGGCCACCATGTGATAGGCCGGCGAGGTGGTGTAGGAGAGCACCATCGGCGCCTCGCCCTTGGTGAACAGGCCATAGGCCTCGCTCCAGCCCGGCGTCACCGTCAGGACCTTCGCCTTGAGCTTGGCCCAAGCCTCGGGCGCCTTGTCGCCATAGACGGACTTCACCCACAAAAGCAGCCCGAGGCCCGGGGTCGAGGTGCGCGGATCCTGGATGACGATCTTGTCCGTGCCTGCGCCCTCGACAAGGTCCTTCAGGCTCTTTGGCGGGACTTTCAGCTTCTGCGTGTCATAGACGACGGCGAAATAGCCATAGTCGAAGGGCACGAAAATGTCGTCGCTCCAGCCACCGGGCACATTGATGCCGGAGACTTCGCCATGTTGCGCAAACAGGCCGCTCGCCTTGGCTTCCGCCGTGAGGTTGGTGTCGAGGCCGAGCACGATATCGGCCTTGGTGCCGGCGCCCTCCAGCTTGACGCGGTTGAGCAGGGCGACGCCGTCGGCCACCGAGACGAACTCCAGATCGCAGCCGCATTCGGCCTCGAATTCCTTCTTCACCGCCGGGCCGGGACCCCAATCGGCGGTGAAGCTTTCATAGGTATAGATGGTGAGCTTGTCTTTCGCGGCAGCGGGCGCGACGCCCGCCAGAAGCGAAACAAGACCCGTTGCGAGGACAAGATTGGACAGCATTGCGCGCATCGGCGCCTCCTTCGTTGTTAGAGCGTCCCGACAGATAGGCCCGGCCGAAGCGAGGCGCAAGCGGAAGTTTGCCGGGCAGCTGATGTTGCGGGCAGGACCAGCGCGGCGCATCCGGCTTCCGTTTCGTCCGGCGTACTGGTAAGGGCGACGGCCATGGGCACATTCACCATCCTGCTTGGCGGCGAGCTTGTCCGCACGCCCCGGCTCGAACGCCAGATCGAAGGTTCGCGCGTCATCGCCGCCGATGCCGGCATCGGCCATGCCCGGCTGCTGGACATCGTCCCGGAGCTCTGGGTCGGCGATTTCGACTCGGTACCGGCGAACCTGCCAAGAGACCTGGCCGCCGTGCCGCGCAAGGTCTTTCCGGCCGAGAAGGACATGACCGACGGCGAGCTTGCCGTGGCGGAAGCGCTCAGGCACGGTGCCACCAGCCTCGTGCTGGCCGGGGCCTTTGGCGGCAAGCGCGCCGACCATGCCGTCCTGCATCTCCGTCGCGGACGGCACGGCCGGGAACACGGTCACCGCGAGCAACGCGTCGGTGATCATCCGTCCCTCCGGCCGGACCAACACGGCGCAGCTCACCGCGGCGGACACGCTGACCATGGGCTGCCTTCTG
>JAFKFE010000178.1:0-8474 GCA_017308345.1 Alphaproteobacteria bacterium
GCGAGCGCTATGGCGTCATTCCGGGCGCGATCCATCTGCCCTATGCGCGCCTGCAGGAGAATATCGCTGCCGGCGGCATGCTGCACGAACTGGCGAAGTCGACAGCCAAGCAGCTCCTGTTCTACTGCGCCTTCGGAGAGCGTTCGGCGATGGCGGTGCAGGCGGCGCAGGATGTCGGCATTTCCAGCGCCCGCCACATCCAGGGCGGCATCGACGCCTGGCGGAAGGCCAGCGGTCCGCTGATGCATTAGCTGCCGCCCGGTTTCAATTCAGCCCGATGAGCCTGGCGCCGTTCCGGAACAGGGCTTCGGCGTCGCGGTCGAAGCGGAACGTCGCGATGAAATCGTCGGCGCGATAGTTCGGCAACGTATTGCGGATCGTGGCGGCGAAGCTTTGCGCTTCGTCCTGCCGGCCGGCCAATGCCAGGCAGTGAGCGGCGATCGCCAGGATGATGACATGGGCGTTTGGCCTGGCGGCCGCCTTCAGCGCCCATTCGGCGGCCGCTTCGAATTCGCCGAGACGGGCATGGGCCATGGCGCGCGCGCCCATCATGCCGAACAGCAGCGGGTCGAAGGGGCTGAGATGGCGCGAATGATCGGACGAGCCGATCGCCGATTGCGGGTCGCCCGACTGCGAATGGACGAAGGACAGCGCGTAGTGGCCGAGAGCGAAATTGGGGCTGAGGTCGACGGCGCTCGCCAGTTCCAGCAGCGCGCCGTCCTGTTCGCCGCGCAGCCATAGCGCACGGCCCATCGCCCAGTGGGCGGCGGGGTTGCGGTCATCGACCCGCAGGCTGTGGCCCGCGCTTTCGAAGGCAAGCGCGGTTTCGCGGTCGCGGTCGCCCCAGCGCTGGAAGGCGCTCTGCCAGTGGGTGAAGGAAAGGCCGGCATAGGCGCGGGCGAAGGTCGGGTCGAGCTTCAGCGCTTCGCTGAAGAAATGCTGCGCCAGCTCGTTCTCCTGCCGCGTGAAGCGGTACATGTGCCAGAGGCCGCGATGATAAGCCTCCCAGGCATTGAGCGAATTAGGCGCCTTGAGCAGTGCGCGGTTGCGCTCCACCGTGGCGATCTCGGCGGCGAGGGAAGAAACGATGCTGTTGCCGATGTCGTCCAGCACCACGAAGATCTCGTCGGGCTTGTGCTCGAATGTCTCGGCCCAGACAATCCGCGCCGTGCGCACCTCGACGAGCTCGACGGCAACGACGATCCGCCCCGGCGGGCTGCGCACCGAGCCCGTCGCGACATAGTCGACATTCAGCCTGCGCCCGGCATCTTCCGGCGCGATGTTCTTCTCGGCGAGCGCGAAGACCGAGCCGCGGGCGATGACGAAGAAATCGCGAAGCTTGGCAAGGCGCGTGATGATGTCATGCGTGAGGCCGTCGGCCAGGCCGCCGCGGAAGCCGCCGGTGCCGGCGCTCTCCGCAAACGGCATCACCGCGAGCGAAGCCCGGCGCGTCGCCGCCAGCTCGGATTCGATCGCTACGACTGACGGTTGCGGGTCCGGGAAAGCCGGCCCGGACCTGGCGCATGGCCTTGCGTCGGCATTGCGGGCTCTTATTTCCTGCCAAGCCTCGCGCAACGGGGTGAAATCCAGCTCTTCGGAATGAAACAGCTCCGCCGCGGTGGCAAGATGTTCTTCGCCCGCGCCGATCTGGCCGCGTCGGGCCAGACCTTCCAGCAGCGCGACATGCGCCCGGCCATCGAAGGGCGCTAGCTCCAGCCATTTGTCTATATAGGCGCCGGCCTCATAGGTTCCCTGCGGGACAAGACCGATGATGTGCTTCAGGACGGCGACTTGGCATGCGCTGAAACGGCGGCGTTGCGCCGTCAGCCAGCTGCTGAAATGCGGGTTGCGATCGAGTTCCAGGCCGTCGAGAAAGTCGCCCGCAAACAGTTGCGCAAGTGTCCGCAGACGGTCGAGACCAAGCGTTTCGATCCCTTCCGCCACCGCGGCAGCGGCTTCGACGGCATCGACGCTCGTGCCGCCGAGGCGAAGCGCCACGGTATCGCCTTCCGTCTCGATCCGGTGCAGGCCCGGTTCGTCGAGCGCGGCGCGCAGCTTGCTCAGGCACCAGCGCAGTTCGCCGCGGGGGTCGTTGGGCACGTCCCAGAGAAGTTCGCAAAGCCGGCTGCGGCTGACAGGATGCGGCGCCAGCGCCAGATAGGCAAGCAGCGCGCGCAGCTTGCGTGACGAGGGCAATGTAACGGGCACTCCGTCACGGGCAATCGTCAGTTGCCCGAGCAGCCTTACGGACAGGCCAACGGGGCCGTTCAGGCTCGATCGGGTGGATTCCACGTATGTTTCCACGCTTTCTCCAACGCTGGCCAGTTGGTCCATATTCTATCACCAAAGACGACAGGAGGCAGCCGGCAGCCCCATTCCGTGCCGGAATGCCGCCGTTGCCGCATTTAGCGGCATATCAAGCAACCTAGCGCGGCAAGGTGTCGAAACCGCGCCGCCCAAGCCGCCGGCCTGTAACCGGCGTGTGAGGACATCGAGGAGAAAGCCATGTTGCATCAATTGAAAATCAGGACCACGTCCGGGCGTGGCCGGCTGTTCGACAGCATTCTCGACACGGTCGGTGACACGCCGGTCATCCGCATCAACAATCTCGCCCCGGCGCATGCGACCATCTATGTGAAGGCCGAGTTCTTCAATCCGGCGGCCTCGGTGAAGGACCGGCTGGCGCTCAACATCATCGAGGAAGGCGAACGCAGCGGCAAGTTGAAGCCCGGCCAGACGGTGGTCGAGGCGACGAGCGGCAACACAGGCATCGGCCTTGCGATGGTCTGCGCGCAGAAAGGCTACCCGCTGGTGGTGACGATGGCCGACAGCTTCTCCATCGAACGCCGCAAGCTGATGCGCATGCTTGGCGCCAAGGTGGTACTGACGCCGCGCGCCCAAAAAGGGGTTGGCATGTACAAGAAGGCGGTCGAGCTCGCCGAGGCCAATGGCTGGTTCCTGGCCCGCCAGTTCGAGACGGAAGCCAACGCCGCCATCCACGAAGCGACCACTGGCCGCGAGATCATCAATGATTTCGCCGGTTCGAGGCTGGACTATCTGGTCACCGGTTATGGCACGGGCGGCACCGTGGCCGGCATCGGTCGCGTGCTGCGCCAGGAACGGCCGGAGGTCAGGATCGTGCTGGCCGAGCCGGCCAACGCCCAATTGGTCGGCAGCGGCACGCGCCAGGAGCGCGGCGCCGGCGGGGCGCCGGCCGCTAGCCATCCGGCTTTCGAGCCGCATCCGATCCAGGGTTGGACGCCGGACTTCATCCCCAATGTGCTGCAGGAGGCGATCGACAAGCACTATTACGACGAGGTGGTGCCGATCCCCGGTCCCGAAGGCATCAAATGGGCGAAGGCGCTGGCGCAGCAGGAAGGCATCTTCACCGGCATCTCCGGCGGGGCCACCTTCGCCGTGGCGCGCCAGATCGCGGACAAGGCTCCGGCCGGCTCGGTGATCCTGTGCATGCTGCCCGACACGGGTGAGCGCTACATGTCGACGCCGCTCTTCGACGGCATCGAGGCCGAGATGGATGCCGAGGAGACGGCGTTGTCGCGCTCCACGCCGAGCTGCCAGTTCGACGCCTGACGACAGGAACCGCGACGCCGCCGCACATGGCGGCGTTGCCCTTTTGCGCGTGGATCGTCGATGCGCCGGTGGAGAGACAGGATGGATGTATTTCAGGAAGCGACGGCCGCGGACGAAACACTCGATCCGCCGGATTGGATCGAGGCGGGAGCGCTCTCGCACCGGGTCGTCGACGACGCCATCGCCTATCTCAAGGATGTGCGAGAGCGTCCGGTCTGGCGCGAGATGCCGCCCGAGGTGCGATCGTTCTTCAGCGCACCCTTGCCGCGATCGCCGGCGCCGGTGGCCGACGTCTATGGCGACGTCGCCCGCAACGTCATGCCTTACCCGATGGGCAACGTCCATCCGCGCTTCTGGTCCTGGTACATGGGGGCCAGCAACTTCACCGGCGCGCTCGGCGATTTCCTGGCGGCGATCCAGGGTTCCAATCTCGGCGGCGGCAATCATGCCGCCGGCTTGATGGACGGCCAGGTCGTCGACTGGTGCAAGGAAATGGTCGGGTTCCCGGCCTCGGCCAGCGGTACGCTGGTCAGCGGCGGCTCGATGGCCAATATCATCGGGTTGACGGTGGCACGCAACGTAAAGGCCGGTGTTGACGTGCGCGAGCGCGGCGTCGGCGCCATCCCCAAGCCGTTGCGCTACTATGCGTCGGATCAGGTCCATTCCTGCCACCGGAAAGCCATGGAGGCGCTGGGCCTTGGCAATCGGGCGCTGCGGCGGATCCCGACGGATGCCGGTTTGCGCATCGACATAGCGGCGCTCAAGGCGGCAATCGCGGAGGACCGCGAGGCGGGGTTCAAGCCGGCCTGCGTGATCGGCACCGCCGGCACCGTCAACACCGGCGCCATCGACGACCTTCAGGCGCTGGCGGCTGTGGCGGCCGAGGAAGGGCTCTGGTTCCATGTCGACGGCTGCATCGGCGCGCTGATCGCGATCGCACCCGAGAACCGATCGCTCGTCGCAGGCATCGAGCAGGCGGATTCGATCGCGCTCGATCCGCACAAATGGCTGCATGCGCCATTCGAAGCCGGCTGCGCGCTGGTGCGGGACGCATCCGCGCACCGCAATACATTTGCCGTCACGCCCGAATATCTGGAATCGACGCCTCGCGGTCTCGCCTCCGGAGAGTGGCTGCACGATTACGGCCTGCAAACTTCGCGCGGCTTCCGCGCGCTGAAAATCTGGATGGCGCTGAGGGAGCACGGCGTCGAGAAATTCGGCCGGCTGATCGACCAGAACATCGCCCAGGCCCGTTACCTCACCCGGTTGGTGGAAGCGGAGCCGGCGCTGGAGCTGATGGCGCCCACCACCATCAACATCGTCAGCTTCCGCCACCGGCTGGATGGCGCGTCGGAGGAAAGGCTCAAGGCGCTCAACACCGAGATCATGCTGCGGCTGCAGGAAGAAGGCATCGCGGCCTTATCCGATACCACCGTGCAAGGCCGGCACTGCCTGAGAGTGGCGATCGCCAATCACCGCACGCGCCGCGACGATCTCGACCTGCTGGTCACGGAGATGCTGAGGCTGGGACGGGAGATCGAGGCCGCCGCGACACCGTTGTGAAGCGCGCGGCCGTGTCTCAACCGGCCGGCAGCGCGGCGCCGGGCCTATACAGCATGATCGGCCGGATCTCATAGATGGCGGTGGGATTGACGCGCTTGAGGTCGCGGGCGGCGGCGACCGCCTCGTCCAGGCTCGCGCAGTTGAGCACGTAGAGGCCCAGCAACTGCTCCTTGGTCTCCGCGAACGGGCCATCGATCACCATGGCGTCAGCCGGGCCGCGCAAAGTTACCGCCTCCGCCGTGGGGCCAAGCCTTGCCGCGGGCCCAAGCTTACCCTCCCGGGTCAGCCTGGTGTTGACCTCGAGCAGGTCATTCATCAGCGCCGCATCCTCGTCGGGCGTCCAGGATTGGACGGTCTCTTCGACGTGATAGGCAAGGACAGCATAGAACATGATACGGTTTCCTCGTGCCAGGACGGGCGGCACTATCGCACGAAGAGCGAGCCGATCCAGTGCCGGGCGGGCATAAGGCAACCCTTTGCTGACTCAAGTTGCCACTGGCAGCCTCAGCTCCGTCAGCAGCCCGCCACCGGGGTAATTTGAGAGGCTGACGTCGCCGCCGGCGCCACGCGCGATGTTGCGGGCGATGGTCAGGCCGAGACCGAGGCCGCCGGTCGTGCGGTTGCGCGATTCCTCCAGCCGCACGAAGGAGCCGAACACGGCATCCAGCTTCGCCTGCGGGATTCCGGGACCCTCGTCTCGGATAGAAAGCGTGATGGTGTCGCCCGATCGTCGAACGCCGAGATGCGCCTTCTTGCCGTAGGTCACAGCGTTCTGAATGAGATTGGTGACGCAGCGGCGCAGCGCCACCGGCCGGGCGATGCAGATCAGGCCGCGCGAAGGGGTCGCGTCCTCGTCGAAGGATGCGTCTTCGAAAGAGTCCGCAACCGATTCCACAAGCGACCAGAAATCGATGCGCTCGGCCTTTTCCTCGGTCACCTCGAATTTGGCGAAGTCGATCACCGAGCTCGCGATGCTCTCGATGTCGGCGAGGTCGTGCGCGAGCGCATCCCGCGCGGGCGACTTGCGCAGCAGTTCGAGGCGCAGGCGCATCCGGGTCAGCGGCGTGCGCAGGTCATGCGCCAGCGCCGCCGCAAGATGCTCGCGGTCCTCGACATAGTCGCGCAGCCGCATCTGCATGGCATTGATCGCCTTTGCCGCGGCGCGGATCTCGCGGCTGCCGCTGTCGGCGATCGGCGGGCTTTTCAAATCCTTGCCAATCCGCGTCACGGCTGTTTCCATCATCCGGTAGGGCGCGGTCAGCCGGCGCAGCGACCAGATCGACATGACGACGATCAAGCCGGCAATCAACGAATAGAGCGGCAGGCTGTCGAGGCTCAGGATCGGTCCCGCCGGCGTGATCGGCTCGGTGAAATTCAACCACTGGCCATCGGAAAAACGCAACGACGCCGTCAGCTTGTCGCTCTGCGCAAAATCCGCCGCCAGAACCAGAAGGTCACGCTCGACCTGGCCGACATCCTTGTTCATTGCCTGGCCGTCCGGGACGTCGGCCTCCTGGGTGGCCGGATCGCGCCGCACGCGCGCGTCGGTGATGCCGAATTTCGACAGGCGCCCGACCAGTATGTCCTCCAACTCGGCCAATTGATCGTCGCCGGCGATCGAAGAGGTGACGGCGGGCGTGTCCGAGACCGTCAGCGCATAGGTCGAATTGAACAGACCGGACGCGGTCGCCTTGCGCTCTTCGGGCGTGGCGTCGTGCATCAGCTGCACCAGCGAATAGGCGCGGTCGTCCAGGCGATAGAGATCGACGACACTGTTGGCGGCGGCGCGGTCGCGCGCCACGATGTAAAGCGTCGCCACCTGGCTGAGCATGAGGCCGGCAATGACGATGAGCAGCACCCAGGCAGGCAGGGTCTGCGGCAGGAAGCGTCTCATTCGGACGTCGTCTCGGGCAGGAACTGATAGCCGCCGCTGCGCACTGTCAGGATCAGCTTAGGCGTCTTCGGATCGTCTTCCATCTTGCGGCGCAGGCGACTCACCAGAATGTCGACACTGCGATCGAAGCTGTAGCCGGTGTCGCCGCCGGAAAGCTCGATCAGCTGTTCGCGGGTCAGCACGCGTCCCGCGCTCTTGACGAGGGTCTGCAACAGGTTGAACTCCGCCATGGTCAGCTCCACCCGGACGTCGTCGGGCGCCGTCAGGCGCCGCCGCGCGCAATCCATCGTCCAACCGGCAAAGTGATAGACCTGCTTGGCGGCAGGGCGACGGGGCTCCGCGCTGCCGTTGCGTCGCAGCACCGCGCGGATGCGGGCCAGAAGCTCGCGCGGATCGAAGGGCTTGGGCACGTAGTCGTCGGCGCCCATTTCGAGGCCCACCACGCGATCGGTCGTTTCGGTGACCGCTGTCAGCATGATAATCGGCGTGGTGTAGTTGGCGCGGATCTCGCGGCAAAGCTCAAGTCCGCTTTTGCCGGGCAGCATCACGTCGAGAACGATCAGGTCCACCGGGGTCCGGCGCAGAATCGCCTCCATCTCGGTACCGTCGCCGGCCACCGTCGTGTGCAGCCCGCGCTTCTGGAAGAACTCCTGCAGCAGGTCGCGTATGCCCTTGTCGTCGTCGACGATCAGTATGTGCGCATCGGATTTCACTCGAAACCTATCATTCTATTTTGCCGGACATCCCTTCGCGGAACACCGACACGATAGAATTCGGGCCATATCTTGACCAGTGGCCGCGATGCCCGCCCCGGTCGGATTCCTCAGAAACAATCCAGAAACAAAATTCTACAGTCGGGAAAAACTGGTGAAAAATTTCAAGGGCATAACCGGTGCCGTGGCGGTCAGGTCATCGGCCGCGACGCAAGTTTCCGGAGTAACGGACAAGACCAATGCAGAGGTTCTGGATCAGCGTGATGGGTGCTTTGCTCAGCATGTCGCTCATCACCGCAGCAGCCGGCACCTCGACCCCCGCGAAGGTCGCGACTCCCGCGAAGATCGCGGCCACCGCAAAGGTTGCCCCACTCACTCGGACCGAGCGTTGCACCGATCTCAGCCGTCAAGTTGACGAAGCCCTCGAAACCCATGCCGCGGCAACGCAGGTCACCGCGGCGAAAGCACTGCAAAGAAAGGGAAACCGGTTCTGCGCCGCCAAGAAACAGGCACAGGGTATCCGGATGCTCGCAAACGCTTTGAAGCTGCTTGGAGTGACACCGATCGATCCGGCTCAGTGACGCTGATCCAGACCCGCAAGAAAAAGGAAATGAAGCCATGAAGAAGTCCATCCTCTCCGCCCTCGGCCTCGGTGTCGCTCTCACTTTCGCGATGCCGGCTCTCGGCAACGCCGCCGCCACGACGACCGCTGC
>JAFKFE010000178.1:8538-10609 GCA_017308345.1 Alphaproteobacteria bacterium
GAAGAAAGTCGCCAAGAAGACCGTCAAGAAGCACAAGAAGGCTGCGAAGAAGGTCGTCAAGAAGACCGAGAGGAAGGACGCTCCGAAGACCTGATCCAGGCTTCGATAGCGCGTTTTGCAAAGCCGTTCCGGCCATTTCGGCCGGGGCGGCTTACGCGCGACGGAAGCCTCCAGACAGGCGGCTTCCACCGCGCCTGTTCCGATCCTTAACCTGATTGCAATTCCGGTGCTGTAGGACAATCCGCATGAAGAAGCGGTTTTCGTCCCTGATGCGTTCGCTGACACTCGGCGGCCTGATCGTCACCGCGGCCGTGCGATCGCTGATCATCTTTACCGCAAGCCCCGTGCCGGATCCCGCCAGCGGCAGGACCGAGCCTGAGCTCTTCGCGCCGGTGATCTCATCGAGTTTCGACTATATCACTCCGGCGCAGTCCTGGATCCTGATCGTACTGGCCGGCATGACGCTGATCGGCTTCGCCGGCTGGATATTCTTTGCCTTCATGGAACGCGGCTCGGGCATGGACGGCGACGCCGGCTCGGGCAGATCGGGCACCGCGATGCGCCGTCCGATCGGGCGCCAGGGCCGTTGATCCTCCGGCGGCGCTTCCCCACATAAAGTTGACCGTCCACGACCGTCGCTCCCCGCGCGGACAATTGGACGTATGCCTTCGCGCATGACAATGTGAGAGCGAGAGTCCCTCGCCGCTGGATCCGATGCCCGAAACCGTCATCAAGCCCCGCGTCAAGACGCAGCCGAAGACCGAGCGGCCGAAGCTCTACAAGGTCATCCTGGTGAATGACGATTTCACGCCACGCGAGTTCGTGGTGACGGTGCTCAAGGGCGAGTTCAAGCTCAGCGAGGATCAGGCGCACCGCGTCATGATCACGGCGCACACGCGCGGCGTATGCGTGGTCGCCGTGTTCACCAAAGATGTCGCGGAAACCAAGGCGACGCGAGCAACCGACGCAGGCAAGGCCAAGGGCTATCCGCTGCTGTTCACCGTCGAACCGGAGGAGTAGGGGCTGGGCGTTTTCCCTTCCCACAAGGGGAGAAGGGGAAGGCCCCGCTACCGTCCCTCGCGATACCACATCGAGCCTATGGCGAGCAGCAGCAGGCCGAGGCCGAGGAAGCCGCCGAACAGCGGCACGCGCGACACGGCCTTGAGCGCGCTGTCGTCTGTGGTGCGCAGACCGATCCAGTCGTCGCCCGACGCGGCCGCCGAGGAGCGGACCGGCACGATCGAGGGCAGTGACACGCCGCTGGCGAGATTGCCGAGCGTGGATGACGGCGCCAGCCGCCGCACGCTGCCGCCGGTCGCCTCGGCAGGCGCCTTCAGCCGACCTTCGGTCGAGATCACGTCCGAGAATTCCGGCGCGTTGATCGGGCCGACATGGGCAAGCGCGGTGAGGTCGCCATTGCCGATCTGGTAGAGGCCGATCTCGCTGGTCCGCAGGCCGCCGGTGAAGATGCCGGGCTCGGATTTCTCGAGCTTCACCGTCACCGCCTTGCCGGAGGGCGTGATCACCTGGGCGGGACCCGGATCGTCGCTCATCGTCTGACGGCGGATCTCCAGCATCATGCCGCGGCCGTCGGCGGTCAGCCGTTCCTCTTCCAGCTCAGGCTCCTTCATCAGCCAATGGGCGATGCGCCGGTAGAGCTGGACGTGCGGCCCGCCACCCTCGAAGCCGCGCGCCCACAGCCAGCCCTGGTCGGAGAGCAGCATGCCGACACGGCCTTCGCCCTTGCGGTCGAGCAGGAGCAGGGGGCGGTCGTCGGCGCCCTTCATCACCACCTCGCCTTCGGGGTTCTTGACCCCGATGGTGCGGAACCAGCGGCTCCAATGCGGCGGCTCGCTCGCCGAGCCTTCGAGCCCGCGCGTCACCGGATGGCGCTGGCCGAGATCCGTCAGGCGCGGATAGAAGGCCTTGTCGACCACCTCGCCGGTCGGCATGGCCGGCAGGGCGGCGTTGAGCGGCGTGCGGGCGATGGAATTCTCGCCGGCATATTCGGGACCGGCGGCGATCAGCAGCGCGCCGCCCTTTTCGACATATTCGGAGATGTAGTCGTAAT
>JAFKFE010000179.1 GCA_017308345.1 Alphaproteobacteria bacterium
CGCGGACCTCCCGATAAAGTTCCACGGTATAGATCTCCCGGCCCTCCCTGCACGCTGCAGACAGGACATAGGTGGACGACTTTTACGCCGCCCGAAGCGGGACTATCCCGCCGCTACCGTGGTAGGTTTTTGCACCGCCGCTCTCACTCCAGCCCGGTCCACGCTCGCTGCGCGGTCAGAAGATAGCCCGAGACTGCCATGCCGCCAAACCCGAATATCCCCAGCCGGACGTGCGCCTGCCCGGGATCCGTCAGCGGCAGCAGCCACAGCCACGGCAGAACGGCCGCGACAACGGCCGCGAGGGCGAAGAATACGCCGGCCGGATGGAAGATCAGGGGCCTGCGCTTCACGCCATCCGGCCTCCGCTGGATTCCGAGCATTCCGATCTGTATCTGCCTAGCGGCGATGCCGCGTCGCGGATGCCCCTGCTGCAGGCATTGGGGTTCGTTATATCTGCCTCTTGGCGACGGACTATTTTGTCGCGTTCTTCGAGAATGTGTTGTTCCTGTTTGACCGCGGCATCGCGCCTTGGGCGGCGATTGTCGTGGTGCATTGACTGGCGTCGGCTCCAGTCCGGACGCAACGCCAGAGGGAGTAAGCTTGGGCGCGTCGGTGTTCGTAGTCGCAACGGTCTCTTCGATTGCGCTGTTCTCGGCCAGTTCGCTTCGAGAGCATTGGGTCACCGCCAAAGGAATAAGCCGACATCGGCCCCTATCCTGGATTCGCCACGGTCGCAATCGCTTACGCCATCGGAGACAAAGCGACGCGAGAAAAAGCGGCCCGCAACCAGGCGGCGCGCGTAGAGGCTTTACGCGCCCCGCGCCATTTGGACCGCCGGGTGCTACGTCGTGAGTGCCCGGCTCGGGGTTTTCAGTCTCCTGTCTCGGACGTCCGGCCTTCGGCAAGCATGAGCAGCCGGTGGGGTTCGACGACGGTCACCTTCTGGCGTCCGCTTCTGACCAGTCCCTTTTCCTCCCAGGCGCTCAGAAGGCGGCTGACCGTGTGCAACGTCGTTCCCGTCATGTCGGCAATGTCCTGGCGGGAAAGCGGAAAGCCTATCAGGAGACCCGCCTCCGTCTTCCTGCCCGTCTGGTTCACCAGCTTGAGGAGGGCATGAGCCACTCGCCGGTCGACCTGCTCGGTCGACATCTCGACCACGCGCGCATGCGCATCCTGCAGGCGGCCGCCGATGGTCTTGTACGCGTTGGCGCCGAAGCTAGGATAGGAGGAAGCGAACTCCGACCAGAGGCTGTTAGGCCAGGCGAGCACCACGCAGTCGGTGACGGCGATGGCGCTGGCCGGATAGGCGGTGAGCCCAAGGGCGCTGGCGATGCCCATCAATTCTCCAGGGCTGATGTAGCGTACGATGACTTCCTCGCCGTCCGGCGTGGTCTTGACCACACGGACATGGCCATCCAGCAATAGGAAAAAGGAGTGCGCGTCCAGCTCCTGTTCGAAGACCGGCTGTTCCTTTGCTATGCGCAACGAGCGCGCCTGGCCGATCATGCAGTCGAGTTCCGCGGGGCCTAGGCCCTGGAATGGCGGCAAATCGGCGATCAGCGAGCGGTCGAGACGAGTCATGCTACTTCGCCGCTTTGCGGCATCTCTCTTATGTGAACTTCTCTCCCAGCCCACGTGTCACGCATAACGCCGTTTGCCGCAAGCGTTTAATGCTGCGACGTTTTCCCACGGAGGGGACCGAATTCGGACTTTCTTTCAACCGACCGCGAGCGTGTGTTTCGTCGCATCAAATACGACGCACGCCGCAACAGCTATTCCTTCAGCCATCTATGCGTCCACGACCCATCTCAAGATCGTTTGCACAGCCGAAAGACCGGGATCTTCCGATTTCCGGATCACAGTCAGAAGCTGGAACCAGAGATCGTCGTCAGCTTCGTCGAGAAACGCCCGCACGGCGCCGGCTGAAAAGTCAGCCACGGACATCGACGCCTGGGCCGCGCGTTCGGCAATCTTTACCGCGAGTTCCGGGTCGAGGGTCGACAGGACATCGGCAACCACCTCCGGCTGGTCCATTGCAGCGATCAGATCCCCAAGCATGTCTCACCCGCCTCTGACTTCTTCCGTAGCTTCAGCAACATCAGAGGAACCTAGCCTGGTCAGCAGGCCCAAGTGCAGACTTGCTCGGTGCGAAGCATTTCCCCATTTCGACGCAGAAGGCCGAACCTACTGCACCAAAGGCGACGGGCTCGCTTCCAGGTGAACGCCATCGACCTCCGCCTGTCCGGCCAGGATGCTGACATACTGGCGCAGCGCCCTTTCCTCCACTCGTGACCGAAGCCGTTCGGTGATCCGCTCCTGGACGGCTTCGAACGGAAGCTTTTGACCAGGGATGCGCTGGTCCACGGCCACGATGTGGAAGCCGTAACGCGTCCTGACGAGTTCGCGCAGAATTCCCGAGGCTCCAAACTTGAAGAGAGCCTTTTCGAATTCCGGCACCATGTCGCCGCGCCCGACCTGGCCGAGATTGCCGCCATGCTGGCCCGAAGGACAGTTGGAAAGCTCTGCCGCCATCGCGGCGAAGCGGTTCGGCTCGGCAAGCAATGTGTTCAGGGCCTGCTCGGCGCGGGCCCGCATCTGCGGCACGTTCACATGCGGCGTCACCTGGAACAGGATGTGCCGCGCGTGTACGAGGTCGCCGCTCTCGAATTCGGCCGGGTTCTGCTCGTAGTAGCGGCGACACTCGGCCTCGGTGGGAGCCGGCGTCACCACCTCCTTTTCCAGCAGCGCCTCGATCGCGGACTCGACAGCCGCCTCGTCTTCAACCGACGGATCGAGCAGACCGACCGCAACCGCGCGCTGGCGCAGAAGCTCCTGCGCGGCGGCCAACTCGGCGGGGCGGTCGGCTTCGACCGCCACGGCTATGCCATTCACCGACAGGATCATGGCCTGGTCGGCTCCTGGGCGCGGGTCTTGGGCGTGCGCACGATCTGGTAGGGCCTGAACAGATAGGAAAGCGCCCCAGCCCCGCTCCAGATATGAATCATGCGCGTGAACGGCGAAACCAGGAACAGCGTGAAGCCGAGCAGCACGTGCAGTTTGTAGGTGAGCGGCACGTCAACCATGAGCGCGGCGGCGCCGCCGTCCAGCGTCACGATGCCTTTCACGTAGCCCGTCAGCGTCTCGAACAGCTCGCCGTCCATGTGGAACGCCGACAGCGGCACGGTGAGCAGGCCGAGCGCAAGCTGCAGCCACAGCATGAAGGTGATGGCGATGTCCCATTTGCGGCTGTTCAGCCTGATGCGGGGGTCGGCAAGCCGCCGGTGAATCAGGATCGTCAGCCCGACGATGGCAACGAAGCCGGCAATGCCGCCCACCACCATCGCAAGCAACTGGTGCGCGACCGGCGACAGCGCCCAGTCGACCGCCCAGTGCGGCGCCAGGAAGCCGGCGAAATGGCCAAGGATGACGACGATGACGCCGTAATGGAAGAAGGTGGAGCCCAACTGCAGTTCGCGCTTGCGCAGCACCTGCGAGGAATCGCTCTTCCAGGTGAAGGGTTCGCGGTCGAAGCGGATCAGGCTGCCGATCAGGAGCACCACGAGACAGATATAGGGATAGACGCCGAAGAGCAGCGTGTTCACGTAGGAATTGGCAAGCATGAAGAGCCTCCTTCGTTCTCAAATCGTGGAGCCGCCGCCGGGCGGGGCGACATCGGCAAAGGCGGGGCGCTCGGCCCAGTCGCTGTCAAGCGTTTCCATCTGCTCGCGGACTGGCTTCACCTTGGCCGCGTCGATCGGCTTCTCGCCGGCGATGACCAGCAGCGCCTGGATGACGGCGGCATATCGGCTTTGCCGGGCGAGCAACGAACGGCTGATCGAAGCGAGGATGGCCGCGCAGTCGGCCAGCAGCTCGCGCGCTTCGGCCATGTCGCGCTGGCTCAGATACTCCAGCACAACCGGCAGGTAATCGGGCAGCTCGGAGGCGGCGAGCTCGAAGCCGGCGGCGCCGTAAAGCGCCTTCAACTCGACCATGGCGGCGCCCCGGTCGCGGCCGTCGCCGTGCAGGTGCTCGAACAGATGCAGGGACAGAGCCCGGCCGCGGTCGAAGAGGTCGACATAGCTCTCCTCGGCGGCGAGCAGGCTGCCTTGTCCGATCTCATCGATCAGGGCGAGGAGGGCATCCCGCTCGCGCGCGGCCACTATCGGAGAGGTGCACACGACCTCGGCGATCTCGGGCAGCGCCTGGCGCATCTCTTCGTTCGGATAGGACAGAAGCGCGCTGAGGGCCTTGAAGATCAACATGGGACACACCCTCACGTATCGAGCGGCCGCACGGGATTGAGCTTGCGACGGCCCATCTTGCCGCCGAAAAGCGTCGAATGCGGCGGCCCGAAATCGCAGCCATTGCCAAAGGTGAAGCCGCAGGAGCCCTTCAGCCCGTATGCGTCCTCGGCGTCCTCGCGGTAACTGGTCGGGATGACGAAGCAGTCCTCGTAGTTGGCGATGGCGAGATAGCGGTGCATGTCCTCGACCTGCGCCACGCTGAGCCCGGCCTGCGCCAGCACCGCCTGGCCATCGCCCTCGCCGAGCTGGCGCTGGCGGAAGTAGATGCGCATGGCCAGCATCCGCTCCAGCGCCGCGACGACCGGCGCCTCGGCGCCAGCGGTGAGCAGGTTGGCAAGGTAGCGCACCGGGATGCGCAGCGAGCGCACATCCGGAATCTCGCCCACCGTCTCGATCGCGCCGGCATTGGCATGCGACTGGATGGGCGAAAGCGGCGGCACGTACCACACCATCGGCAAGGTGCGGTATTCGGGATGCAGCGGAAAGGCGATCTTCCAGTCCACCGCCATCTTGTAAGCGGGCGAGCGCCTTGCCGCCTCGATCCAATTGTCGGCAATGCCGTCCGCGCGGGCCTGCTCCACGACCGCCGGGTCGTTCGGATCAAGGAAGAGCTTGAGTTGGGCCTCGTAGAGATCCTGCTCATCCTCCACGGAGGCCGCGCGCTCGATGCCGTCGGCGTCGTAGAGGAGCACGCCGAGATAGCGGATGCGGCCGACGCAGGTTTCCGAGCAGACGGTCGGCTGTCCGGCCTCGATGCGCGGATAGCAGAAGATGCACTTCTCCGCCTTTCCCGAGGTCCAGTTGTAGTAGATCTTCTTGTAAGGACAGCCCGACACGCACATGCGCCAGCCGCGGCACTTGTCCTGGTCGATCAGTACGATGCCGTCCTCCTCGCGCTTGTAGATCGAGCCGGAAGGACAGGAGGCGACGCAGCTCGGGTTGAGGCAATGCTCGCAGAGCCGCGGCAGGTACATCATGAAGGTGTTCTCGAACTGGCCGTAGATGTCCTTCTGCACCGCCTCGAAATTGTAGTCCTGCGATCGCTTGTCGAACTCGCCGCCGAGAATCTCCTCCCAGTTCGGCCCCCATTCGATCTTTTCCATCGGCCGGCCGGTGATCAGCGACAATGGCCGGGCGACCGGTGCGGTCGGGAGCTCGGGCGCTTTCTGCAGATGTTCGTAATCGAAGGTGAAAGGCTCGTAATAGTCGTCGATCTCCGGCATGTTCGGATTGGCGAAGATTTTCGCCAGCACGGCCAGCCTGCCGCCCTGCTTCGGCACGATCTTCCCGTTCTTCTTCCGCTTCCAGCCGCCGTTCCAGCGTTCCTGGTTTTCCCAGTCCTTGGGATAGCCGACGCCGGGCTTGGTCTCGACATTGTTGAACCAGGCGTATTCCATGCCCTGGCGTGAGGTCCACACCTGCTTGCAGGTGACGGAGCAGGTGTGGCAGCCGATGCATTTGTCGAGGTTCAGCACCATCGCTATCTGCGCACGGATCTTCATGACGCGGCCTCCTCGGCAACCGGATCGACGGGATTGGAATGGTCGAGCCATTCGACCTTGATGAGCTTGCGCACGACCACGAACTCGTCGCGGTTGGAGCCGACCGTGCCGTAGTAGTTGAAGCCGTAGGAAAGCTGTGCGTAGCCGCCGACCATGTGGGTCGGCTTCAGCACCGTGCGCGTCACCGAATTGTGGATGCCGCCGCGCTGGCCGGTGATCTGGGAGCCCGGTACGTTCACGATCTTCTCCTGGGCGTGGTACATCATGCACATGCCTTCCTGCACACGCTGGCTGACCACCGCCCGCGCGGCGATCGCGCCGTTCAGGTTGAACAGCTCGATCCAGTCGTTGTCGACGATGCAGGCCTTCTTCGCGTCCGTCTCCGACAGCCATACGATCGGTCCGCCGCGCGACAGCGTCAGCATGATCAGATTGTCTGTATAGGTCGAGTGGATGCCCCATTTCTGGTGCGGGGTGATGAAGTTGAGCACGATCTCCTTTTCGCCGTTCGCCTTCTTGCCAAGCATGGCGCCGGCCGTTCGCGTGTCGATGGGCGGGCGGTAGATGGCGAAGCCCTCGCCGAAATCGCGGAACCAGGGATGATCCTGATAGAACTGCTGGCGGCCGCTGATCGTGCGCCACGGGATCAGTTCGTTCACGTTCGTGTAGCCTGCCGTGTAGGAGACATGCTCGCTTTCTATGCCGGACCAGGTCGGCGACGAGATGATCTTGCGCGGCTGGGCCTGGATGTCGCGGAAGCGGATCTTCTCGTCCTCGCGCGTCTCGGCAAGATGCGCGTGGTCGCGGCCGGTGATCTTGCCCAGCGCCTGCCAGGCTTTCACCGCGACCTCGCCGTTCGTCTCCGGCGCGAGATACATGACGGTCTCTGCGGCATCGATATCGGTGTCGATTCTTGGCCGCCCGTCGGTCGGCCCGCCGTCGTTCACGCGATGGTTCAGCGCTCCGAGCCCCTTCACCTCGGTCTCGGTGTTCCACGAAATGCCCTTGCCGCCATTGCCGAGCTTGTCGGCCAGCGGCCCGAGCGCGGTGAAGCGGCGGTATGTGTTGGGATAATCCCGCTCGACCACGGCGATCTGCGGCGCCGTAACGCCGGGCACAAGCTCGCATTCGCCCTTTCTCCAGTCCTGCACCTCGAAGGGCTGGGCAAGCTCGGCCGGCGTGTCGTGCTGGATTGGAGTGAGCACCACGTCGCGCTCGATGCCGAGATGGCCCCCGACCAGTTCGGAAAAGCGCTTGGCGATCGCCTTGTAGGTCTCCCAGTCGCTCTTAGCCTCCCACACCGGGTCCACCGCGGCGGAGAGCGGGTGGATGAATGGGTGCATGTCGGAGGTGTTGAGGTCGTTCTTCTCGTACCATGTGGCGGTCGGCAGCACGACGTCCGAATAGAGGCAGCTCGTCGACATGCGGAAGTCGAGCGTTACCACCAGGTCGAGCTTGCCTTCTGGCGCCGGATCGCGCCACTCGACCTCATTCGGTTTCTCGCGGCCTTCCTCGCCGAGATCCTTGCCTTGCAGGCCGTGCCGCGTGCCGAGGAAATGGCGCAGGAAATATTCGTGTCCCTTGCCCGACGAGCCGAACAGGTTTGAGCGCCAGATGAACAGGTTGCGCGGGAAATTGATCGGATTGTCGGGGTCCTCGCAGGCCATGGAAATGCTGCCGGATTTCAGGCCGGCGACCACATGGTCCTTCACGTCGACGCCTTGCTTCTCCGCCTCCGCCGCGAGCGTCAACGGGTTGACGTTGAGCTGCGGCGCCGAAGGCAGCCAGCCCATGCGCTCGGCCTTGACGTTGAGGTCGATCATGCTGCCGCGATAGGGCGCGGGATCGGCGAGCGGCGACAGCAACTCGGCCACGTCGAGCTTCTCGTAACGCCACTGGTCGGAATGCGCGTAGAAGAAGGAGGTGCCGTTCATATGCCGCGGCGGCCGCACCCAGTCGAGCGCGAAGGCGAGCATGGTCCAGCCAGTCTGCGGCCTGAGCTTCTCCTGCCCGACATAGTGCGCCCAGCCGCCACCGGAGACGCCCACCGTGCCGCACATCATCAGCATGTTGATGATCGAGCGGTAGCCCATGTCCTGGTGGTACCAGTGATTCATGCCGGCGCCGATGATGACCATCGAGCGGCCCTTCGTCTTCTCTGCGTTCGACGCGAAGCCGCGCGCCACGTCGATAACATGCGCGGCCGCCACCCCGGTGACCTTCTCCTGCCAGGCGGGCGTGTAGGGCACGTTGTCGTCGAAGCTTTTCGCGCAGTCGCCGCCGAGGCCCCGATCCAGCCCGTAATTGGCGCAGAGCAGGTCGAAGACAGTGGCGACATAGGTCTCGCCATCCGCAAGCCTGACGCGCCGCACGGGCACGTTGCGGACGAGGATATCGCCGCCCTGGTCGTTTCCGGGAAAATGCGGATGCGGCGTGCCGCCGAAGTAGGGAAAGGCGACTGGCAGCACGTCGTCGCGCCGCTCTATAAGGCTGAGCCCCAGCCGCACCTCGGCGCCAGTTTCGCCGTCCTTCTCCTCAAGGTTCCAGCGGCCCTTGGGCTCGCCCTCGTTCGGCCATCGATAGCCGATGGAGCCCTGCGGCACCACGATATCGCCGCTCTCCTCGGCGAACGCTACCGTCTTCCAGGCGGCACGATCGGATTTTT
>JAFKFE010001190.1 GCA_017308345.1 Alphaproteobacteria bacterium
GGCTGGTTTGCGGCGCCGGCAGGCCGATCAGCGCCGAGGGGATCTCGGCGACGTCCCGGCCTGACAGAAGCTGCGACAGGAACAATCCCGCCAGCCCCAGGAACACCAGCAGCGGCAAGAGCACGAACAGGCGGCGTCGCCGCGCCGGAGCTTCGGTTTCGGTGCTCATGATCTGACGGCCTTGTCAGAACGCCGCCGCACGCCGGCCGCCTCCAGCGCCGCGAGCTCGCGCCTGCGTGCCCGCTGGTCGAGCAGGATCCAGCCTATCAGCCCGAAGAGCACGATCGCCGTGATGGCGTAGGCGGCAGTGACGAAAAGGGCATGCACGCTCATCCCAGCCGCTCCCCTTTCTCCGCCATGCTCATCGTTGCGATCATGCCTTCCCTTAGCCTCGCCGCGTCCGTCCCGCAATTCGTCGCTGTGCCGCAGTGGGTCTGTTGGGATTCAGGTCAGGCCGAGCCGGAGTCGAAGACGGGCGCGAAGCGACCAAACTGGGTGGATTCCGAGAACCGGAGCGGAGCGTACTTGAAGTACGTGAGCACCGGCCTACGCCGGCCATAGCCTCAATTTGACTTCCGCGCCAGCCACAATGCTTCGGCCGGCGAAGGCCGGAAGCGCAGGAAATCGCCATTTGCAGGCCGGCATCACCTGAATCCCAACAGACCCTAGTCCGTCCCGTGCCGCAGCGCCAACGCCGCCGCCAGCGGCCCGACCACGGCAAGAAACAGCGTCAGCGCGGCAAGAATGAGGAAGGGTTGCAGGAACGGCGCCGGGTCGGCCACGGCGCCATAGCTTGCCGAGACGCCGAAAATCAGCACCGGGATGGTGAGCGGCAGCACCAGCACCGAGATCAGCAGCCCGCCGCGCGGCAGCGCCACCGCGACCGCGGCGCCGGCGGCGCCGATGAAGGTGATGGCCGGCGTGCCGATGAGGAGCGTCAGCGCCGTGGCGCCGATGCCCAGCGGCTCCATGTTCATGAACAGGCCGAGCAAGGGAGCGGCGGCCACCAGCGGCAGCACGCTGCCCGTCCAGTGCGCCAGGCACTTCGTCAGCACCGTCAGCGCCAGCATGTTGCGGTCGCTGTTGAGCACCAGGAGGTCGAGCGAGCCGTCCTCGCGATCGGCCTGGAACAGCCGGTCGAGGCCGAGCAGGCAGGCGAGCAGGGCAGCGATCCACAGAACAGGAGGTTGAGGTCCGGTCCGACGCCGAACGGGATGGTGACGATGACGGCGAGGAAGAAGATGACGCCGACCAGCGCCCCGCCGCCGGCGCGGATCGAAAGGCGGATGTCGCGCAGGAAGAGGGCTAGCATAGGCGAAGCGCCTCCATGGCTTGATCGCCCTCTTCGCGAACGTCGCGTGCTGTCACACCCCCCTCTGGCCTGCCGGCCATCTCCCCCGCAAGGGGGGAGATCGAATGTCGCGTAGCCTTTCGCCAATCACCGACGTCGAAAAGGAGAAGCCGGCGCCGAAGCTGCCAATCTCCCCCCTTGCGGGGGAGATGCCCGGCAGGGCAGAGGGGGGTGCCTCGC
>JAFKFE010000180.1 GCA_017308345.1 Alphaproteobacteria bacterium
GGTAGCCCGGAAGGTTGGAGATCACTTTCTCGACGCTGCCCTTCTTCGGACCGTCGAAATAGTAGCGGCTGATCGAACAGGTCCAGCTCTCGGCGAACATGAAGGATTGCCCGTCGGAGCACATGGCGACGCCGTTGGCGAACACCAGTTTCGGGATTTCCGTGTGCGTCTTGCCGGTGCGGGGATCGTAGCAGATGATGCGGCCGCTGGCGCGGCTCTCGAGCGCATCGGTCGCCCAGTCCTCCTGCTCGTAGCGGATGGTCGCCTCGCTGAAATAGATGCGGCCGTCCGGCGCGACATCGACGTCGTCGGCCAGCCGAAGGCGCGAATCGTCCACCACCGAGAACCAGCTGCGGTTCGTCTCGTCGGTCAGCTTGATGACCGTCTTGTCGGGCGCCACCTGGAAAAGCCCCATGCCGCCGATGCAGACGAGCAGATTGCCAGCCTTGTCGAAGGCCATGCCGAGCGGATGGCCGCCGATATGCGCGAACACTTCCGAGCGCTTATGATCGGGGCCGAAGAAGCGCACGATGTCGCCATGGCGCGTGCCGCAATAGAGATTGTCGTCGCGGTCGAGGATGACGTCCTCCGGCCCTTCGATCTCGCCGAGGCCGATGATCTCGACGGAGCGCAGGCGGTCGTTGAGCACATAGGGCGAGCCGGGCGCATCGACTTGCGGCGAAGGCGGCAGCGACAGATAGGCGGGCGAGACATAGACCTTGGCGAGGATGCGGTGGCGGTGTTTCTGCCAGCGCATGTCGACGAAGACGGCGAACAACAGGATCGCGCCGAGGATCGTCGAGGTTATCGGACCGCTGATGCCGAGATTGATCAGGCCGTTGGTCAGCATGAGCACGAGCAGGCTGCCGATGATGGCCTTGGCGACCGAGCCGCGGCCGCCGCCGATGGCGGTGCCGCCGAGCACCGCGGCCGTCAGCGCCTGAACCTCCAGGCCGACGCCCGTGTCGGACCCGGTGCTGCCGAGGCGGGCCGCGAACAGGAAGCCGGCGAGCGCGCACATGGTGCTCGACGCGACATAGGTGAGGAACACCATGAAGCGCACGTTGATGCCGGCGTTGAAGGCCGAGCGCCGCGCACCGCCGACGGCCGTCAGCCGCCAGCCGGGCCGCATGCGCGACAGCACCAGATGCCAGGCGAGCGCGATGATCAGCGTGATCACCAGCGACACCGGAATCCCGAGCACCGTGCCTTCGCCGATGAACACCCACAGATCCGACATCGAGAAGCCCGACATGATCGAGGTGGACATGCGCACGAAGACGATCTCGTAGAGCGAGCGGAAGATGATCAGGCTGACCAGCGTCGTCAGGAAGGCGCGCAGCCGCAGATAGCCGATCAGCACGCCGTTGATGGCGCCGCAGATCATTCCCATGACGAGGATGCCGGCCAGAACCGCCGGCACGGGCAGCTCGTAGACATTCACGCCGATGAGCGAGAACAGGACGGCCAGCGAAAAGACCGAGGCCACCGAAAGGTCGATGCCGCCCGAGATCATGACCACGGTGAGCGCCAGGACGACAAGCCCGAATTCGGCGAACTGGCGCGCCAGGTCCGACAGGCTGGACAGCGACAGGAAGTCGGGAATGATCGATCCCATCACCAGCACCGTCAGAACCAGCGCGGTGAACGGGATGGCGTTGTCGATCCATCGCTTGGACATGATCTCCCCGATCAGGTGATCGGGGAGATAGCGCGAGCGCAGAGACGCTAGGGTGTCGCTGGACATGATGCTGATTGACTTGCCCGGGCTCACTTCAACTGATCGAGCGACCAGCAGGTGCGCGGACCGATATTGTCCTTGGTCAGCAGCGTCAGCGGCGTGTAGTAGGAGGTCTTCGATTCGCCGGCCTTGGCGGGCGACAGCAGCGTCTGGACGATCTGCTGGTTGATCGCGTTGCCTTGCAGCGGCACGTCATAGCTGATGATCAGGTCCAGAAGCCCCTTCTGGATGTTGTCGCAGCCGATCTGGTTGCCGCCGCCTGAGGTCACGACATAGACATCGTTGGCCTTGCCGGCCGCCTGGATGGCCGCGCCCGCGCCGACATCCTGGTTGTCCCAGTTGCCGACCACGCCGCAGAGGTCGGGATGCTGCTGCAGCACCGTCTCCATGATGGCGCGCGCCTTGGCGGGGTCATACTGGGCGGCCTGCTCGGACACGATCTTGATCGCCGGGTCCTTGGCGAAGGTCTGCTTGTAGGCATAGAGCTCATAGAGATCCGACGCCGCCGTGGGCTGGCCGCGGATGATGGCGATCTTGCCGGACTTGCCCGATCCCGTGCCGCACTGCTTCACCAGCGCGTCCGCCTCGATATAGCCGACGCGCGACCAGTCGGCGCCGACATAGGCGTCGGTCGGCACGACCGATTCCAGGTTGAGCTGGACGACCTTGATGCCGGCGTCCATGGCGCGCTTCAGCAGGCGCGCATAGGACTGGACGTCCGGATTGTGCGCGATGATCAGGTCTGGCTTTTCGGCGATCAGCGCCGTGAGCGCCCGCGTGCCGGCGTCCGTGCTCCAGTTCGGGTCGCGGATCTCCAGCGTGTAGCCGAGGTCGGCCGCCTGCTTGCGCATGATCGCCGCCCAGCCTTCCGTCAGGTCGAAGCCCATGGCCAGCGGAATGAAGACGACGCGCTTGCCCTTGAGGCCGTCGTAGAACGGATTGCGCGACGGATTGTCGAGGCCGTCATCGGCATGAGCGGCCCCTGCCAGGCCGAGCGCCATGAGCCCGGCCGCCAGGATAGTTCTGAACTTCATGGTTTCCTCCCGTTGAGATTGCAAAGCTTGTCTTCAGATGTCGCCCTGGCTCTGTTGCGAAGTCTGCTCGTCCCTCGGGTTGATGAAGCTATCGACAGTGATGGCGAGCAGCAGGATCAGGCTCTTGATGAGGTTTTGCGTCGTGTAGGTGATGTCGAGGATGGTCATGCCGTTGAGGAGCACGCCGACCAGCAGCGTCCCCACCAGCACGTTGCGCACGCTGCCGCGGCCGCCGCTGAGGCTGATGCCGCCGAGCACGACGACCAGCAGCACGTCGTAGATCATCGTCGAGTTGTAGACGCGGGTGCTCATTCCCGAGACGGCGGCGGCCATCACCACGCCGGCGAGGAAGGCGATCAGGGCGCTGATCACATATTGCGCCACGATCAGCGGGCGCAGCGGCAGGCCGGTGATGCGCGCGGCGAGCGCGTTGTCGCCGGCGGCGTAGACGAAACGGCCGAAGCGCGTGCGCATCAGCACCAGCGCGACCAGCGCGGCCAGCACCGCGAAGGCAACGATGGGCATCGGCAGGCCGAGGAAGGCCCCTTGCCCGAGGGCATCGAACCACGCCACCCCGACCGGCGAGTTCTGGACGTCGATCTGGAACAGGAAGGCCCGTCCCGAGCCATACATCACGAGGCCCATCGCAAGCGTCGTGAATATGGCGTGAATATCTGCGTAGGCGATGAGGATGCCGCTGACCAGGCCGATGGCCAGCGCCAGGAGGGCGCCATAGGCCAGTGCCGTGTCGAAGGGCGTGCCGGCCTGCGCCATGGAAAGCACCCAGGACAACGACACCACCATGGTCGCCACCATGGCGAGGTCGATGCCGCGGCCGATGACGACCAGCCCCATGCCAAGGCCCAATATGCCGAGGATGGAGACGCTGCGCACCAGCGCGATCAGATTTCCGGCGGTCAGGAAATTGTTCAGCGTGGCGGCGAAAACCACGAACAGCGCGACGGCGAGCGCGAACACCACGCCCTCCTGCGACAACCGCGCCTTGGCCATTGCGCCACCTCCCGAACCAGGCCTTTCGGCCCGGCCGCGAACCCCCTTCGCGACCTGCTTTTCCTCCGGGCGACCATCCCCTTTTTGGGTGGCTCAAGACATATCCGCCCAGGGAATATCAGTTATGTTTCATGTCGGACCGGGCATGGGGCGCGGCATCGGGTGGAGCCGCGGGAGCAGAAGGCCGGACGCGTCCGGCAAGGTCTTTCATGCGATCAGCGCCATAGCTGTTATCCGGATTCCGTACAGCCTCGCCGCTTCACTCCGTCTTGCCAATCACGCAAAACTGCGGAGCGGCAAGAGGAGGCGCGCAGGCGCCTGTCGCATCGGGAGGAAACGATGACGGACGAGCCACGCAAACAGGCGCCGGGGGTCTACAGACGCAGGGTGGGCGATGCCATGGTCACCGTCATCAATGACGGTTTCCTCGATATCAGCGTGGCCATCCTGCGCGGGACGGAGCGCGGCGACATGGAGGGGCTGATGCGCGAGCAGTTCCGCCATACGGAGCCGCGCCTCACCGTCAATGCCTTCGTGATCGAGACGGGCAAGAACACCGTCCTGGTCGACGCCGGAGGCGGATCGACCACGGTCTATTCCATGGGCCTCCTGCCGAGCAATCTCGAGGCCGCCGGCTTCAAGCCGACAGACTTCGACACTGTTCTGCTCACGCATATCCATCCCGACCACTCGAGCGGCCTCATCGACACGGCCGGCAAGCCGCTCTTCCCGCGTGCCGAGATCGTTGTGCATCGGGATGATCTCGACTTCTGGTCCGACCCCGAAAAGCGGGGAAAGTCGGCGGCGGCCGCGCCCTATGCCGGTTCGGCGGACGCCCTTTTGACGACGCATCGGGGCCGCTTCCGCCCGACGGAGGGCGAGGAAGTGCTGCCGGGCATCAGGCAACTCCCGCTGCCTGGACACACACCCGGCCACAGCGGCTACCAGCTCGACTCGGCCGGCGAAACGCTGGTGATGTGGGGAGACACGGTGCACGTGCCGGAAATCCAGATTCCGCGGCCACAGGTCACCAGCGAGTACGATGTAGACGAAGCGATGGCGCACGCGAACCGCCGCAGGATCTTCGAGCATGTCGCCAATGAGCGGCTGCTCGTCACCGGCGGACACCTGCACCTGCCCGGTTTCGCGCATGTGGTGAAAGCCGGCGCGGGCTACCGCCTGGTGCCTGAGGCCTGGCTGGTCCAGCTCTGAGAGCAGACATCAGAAACGGATAAGGGCCGGCCCGATCGGAGCCGGCCCCTATTTTTTCACGCGCGCGTCAGTCGGTCACTTCGACCCAGGTCTTGCTCTTGGCGTCGTATTTGACCAGCGTCACCTGCTCGGCGGTGATGGTGATGTGGCTCTGCTCGGAGAAGCCGATATTGCCGGTCATGCCCTTGAAGCCCTGGACCGCGTTGAAGCCCTTCTGCAGGTCTTCCGGCTTCGTCGACTTCACGTCCTTGATGACCTGCGCCAGCATCTTGATGCTGTCATAGGCGCCCGCCGAGAACGGCGTGGCATCGACGTTGAACTTCTTCTTGTAGGCGTCCTTGAACGCCAGAAGTTCCGGACCCGGATGGAGTTCCGTGGTCAGCATCGCGGTGATCGTCCCGTCGGCAAGGTCGCCGGCCAGCTTCGAGTAGGTGTCGTCGGCATTGGTTTCGTCATTGCCGTAGACGATGGCGTCGTAGCCGATCGAATGCAGGTCCTGCACGAAGGCGGCCTGGTCCTGCGGCGTCAGCCAGACGTCGACGCATTTGATGCCGGCGGCCTTGATGGCGTTGACCTCCGGCATCAGGCCGGCGGTCGCGCCCGTCGACCAGTTCTCCGTGATGGTGTGATCCATGGCGATCTTCTTGCCGGCCTTGTCATAGGCAAGCTGGATGCCGAACAGACCGCCCTGCCCGTAGGTGGAGGGATCGTGCAGCACCGCAAGGCCATCGGGGCAGTGTTTCAGCGCATGCTGGCCGATCTTCTCGCCCCAGGCAAAGGTGTTCAGGCCGAAGTCGAAGACCCACGGGTTCGGCGGGCTGGTCGGCCCGTCCGGATTGACCGTCAGGCCGCCATCGTCGACGACGCCGATGGTGGGGAACTTATGGCGCTGCGCCAGTTGCGCCGTGACCGGGCCCGTGTCCGGTGAGCCGGCGATCGCGATCGCGCCCTGCGACATCAGCTTTTCATAGAGCTGGCCGGACAGCGTGGCCGACGCATTGTCGTTGTGCGGGTCGAGCTTGAAGGTGTGGCCGTCGACACCGCCGGCGGCGTTGACCTCGTCGACCGCCATCTGCGAGCCGTTCACCGTGGCGACACCGGTCGAACCATAGGCGCCGGTCGTTCCCGCGATCAGGCCGATAAGATACTCGTCCGCGGCGCCGGCCTGAACGCCGAGCCCCCAGAACGCCGTCGTGGCCAGCAACATCGCGGAAGTCGTCGCGAGTTTTCTCATGTCTGATTTCCTCCCTGCGATCGGTGGGCATGAACCGACAACCCGATCGCTCAATTTGCCCTGCGCTTCCCGCGCCCTCTCGGTGATGAATTTTGCTATCCCGTTGCCCCGCCTTGTCAACGCGAGCGCCAGTGGCCGGGAACGGGTTCAGCGGCCCTCCAAACGCCACCGGAGACGCCGTTCGCGCACGGCTACCGGGGCGGCCGGAAAAGAACCCATCTCTCAGTCTAACATATTATTTTTATTTACTTTTATTTCCCGACGGCTTGACCTTCCCGTGCGTGAAACCATGTCCCGGACGGGCCTCGTCGCCCAAGCGTCTCACCGTTCCGAAACGCCATTCAATCGCTGCGCTCATAGCTGTTATGTCACTCGCATCAGCTATTTCCGGACGGTCATTTTCGACTAGGTGTTTTGGCACCGGCGCTGAATGCCAGAACTGGACATTGCGACGTGGAATCCGGGGCGACATTGAACCCCGGCCCGGCGGTTCACGGCTGAACCGGGGCGGCTATCCGAGGGAAACGTCTCCCGCGAGGCGGTCAAGCCGGC
Organism: Alphaproteobacteria bacterium; assembly: GCA_017308345.1. Lineage (GTDB taxonomy): Bacteria > Pseudomonadota > Alphaproteobacteria > Rhizobiales > Rhizobiaceae > Mesorhizobium. The sequence goes on from JAFKFE010000180.1 coordinate 6,785, forward strand.
TGAGGAGGCGGAGCCGGCCGGAGGAGAGGGGAAAGCCACCAGTGCTGCAATTCGTGTTGAGCGGAGTAGCGATAGGATCGATCTACGGTCTGATCGGTATGGCGCTCGCGATCTCGTTCTACGTCACCCGCATCATCAATTTCGCGCAAGGCCAGCTGATGATGGTGACCGTGATGGTCACCGCCGAGCTCGCCTCTTCCGGCTATCCGGTCTGGCTGGCCGCGCTCGCCGGCCTGGCCTGCTCGTGCATCGTCGGCATCCTGTCCTATGTCATCGCGGTGCGGCCGATCCTGTTGTCGAACCGCTTCAGTTTCGGCTGGCTGGTGTCGACGCTGGGCTTCGCCGTGATCGTGGAAAACGCGGCCGCCTATATCTGGGGCCCGACCTCGCAGGCCTTTCCGCCGATCCTCAACGGCATCAGCCTGCCGATCGGCGGCGCGGTGCTCACCGCCCAGCAGCTTCTCGCCATCGTCACCGCCGCGGTGCTCGCCGCCGGCTTCGAGATCGTGCGGCGCTACACGCTGTTCGGCAAGCTCGGCATGGCGACGGCGGCCGACCCGGAGATGGCCTCGGCCATCGGCGCCAACACAACGATCGTCGCGATCGTCGCCTTCGCGGTCTCGGCCGTCTACGCCGGGATCGCGGGCCTGCTCATCGGGCCTTCGACCTTCGCCAATCCTTATCTCGGCGACACGTTCGGGACCTATGGTTTCATCGCCATGATGATCGGTGGCGGCACCGAGCGGCCTATAGCGGCGATGTTCGGCGGCCTGCTGCTCGGCGTCTGCGCCGAAGGCGCCAACGCGCTGATCAATTCCCAGGCTTCGGACTGGTTTCCCTTCATCGTGCTCGTGCTCATCCTGATCGTCTCGCCCAAGGGCCTGTTCAGCACCAGCAATCCACTGTTTCGCCCGCGCCGGGCGGCCGTGACGCGCGGCTGAGGTCGGGCATGGTCTCCGCACTCGATCCGCAATCGGGCGATTTGCAGCCGGGCGATCCACAGCCAGGCGCCAATGCTGCTCCGAGCCTTCGCGTCGGCCGCTGGCGCGTCGCCGGGCTGGCCGCGGTGCTGGTCGCCTATCTGGCGGCCACAGCCTATGTCGCCCACACCGATCTTGGCCTGCAAAGCCTGGTGCTGGTGGCGGCCGTCTTCGGCATCCTCGCCATCAGCCTCGATCTTGTGGCCGGGATGCTCGGCCTCTACTCGCTAGGCCAGGGAGGCTTTTTCGGGATCGGCGCCTATGCGACGACGATCCTCGCCAACGACCATGGCTGGAACGTCTTCGGCCTGCTGGCGCTGGTCCTGGCGGCGACCGGCCTGATCGGGATGGCCGTGGGCGCGATGTCGCTTCGGGTAAGCGGTCTCTACTTTGCCATCACCACCTTCATCTTCACGCTGGTGCTGACCGTGCTCGCGACCGACATGGTCACCGTCACCGGCGGCCTGCAGGGCTTGCTCGGCCCGGCCTTTCCGGATTTCCCGGCAAGCCTGGAATGGCTGGGCACGCCTTTGGTGTGGTGCATCATGCTGGCGCTGCTTGCCTGCCTCAGCCTGGTCTGGAACATCCGCCATTCGCCGCTCTACCCGATCCTGCTTTCGATCCGCGACGCCGAACCCTTCGCAGAGGCGGCCG
>JAFKFE010001191.1:0-749 GCA_017308345.1 Alphaproteobacteria bacterium
CGGATGATCGGCGTGCTCGAGGGCTTCGCCCTCATCGCCGTCGTGGTCGTCGCCGGCTACATCGTCGGGCGGACGCGGCTGCTCGGGCAGCGCGCGGACTTCGTCCTCGGGCGGCTCACCTTCTTCGTCCTCTCCCCGCCGCTGCTGTTCACCGTGCTCGCGCGGGCCGACCTGCACAAGGTGTTCTCGACGCAGCTGCCCGTCGCCGTGATCAGCGCGCTGCTCGTGTTCGCCGCGTTCGCGTTCGTCGCTCGGGCCATCTGGCGCCGGCCGATTCCGGAGACCGTCGTCGGCTCGCTCGCCTCCGGGTACCAGAACGGCAACAACATCGGCCTCCCGCTCGGCATCTACATCCTCGGCGACGCCGCCGCCTCGACGCACCCGCGGCCTCGCCCCCGCCTCGACACACTCGCGCCCCCTCCCCCGCCCGACACCACGAGGCGCCCGCCGACCGCTTCGAGCCGCGCGCTGTCGGACGCGGCGTGCTTCATGTCATGAACGGTCATGCCGTCTCTCCCAATTTGAGGATGGCGCGCGCGATCACGCGCGGCGCCAAGGCGATCTTGTAGTGGTTGGCGCCATGGTCGACGGCGCCCTCCATGGCGAGCTCGCTCGCCTTGCGGACCGTGTCTTCGGAAAGCAGCTTGCCCTTCAGCGCCTCCTCGACGGCGCGCGCCCGCCATGGCTTGGTGGCGACGCCGCCAAGGGCCACGCGGATGTCGCGGATGGTGCGGCCATCGCCTTCGAGC
>JAFKFE010001191.1:798-1973 GCA_017308345.1 Alphaproteobacteria bacterium
ATTCGTAGGACTGGCGGTCGCGCACCTTGATGTAGGTCGAGCGCCTGGCCGCGGCCGAGCCGGGGATTTCGATGGCGGTGATCACCTCGCCGGGGCGGATGTCGTGCTCGCGCTCGGCCGTCGCGCCGGGGGCGAGGATGAAGTCCTCGACCTTGAGCTTGCGCTCGCCGAGATCGACCTCGGCGTCGAAGGCGACCAGCGCCACCGCAAGGTCGCCCGGATAGGTGGCGATGCAGGACTCGCTGGTGCCGAGCACCGCATGGCCGCGCGTCACGCCGCCGATCGCCGAGCAGCCGCTGCCGGCCAGGCGCTTGTTGCAGGCCGGGTAGTTTTGCGGATCGCGGAAATAAGGGCAGCGCGTGCGCTGCATGAGATTGCCGCCGATGGTCGCCATGTTGCGCAGCTGCGCCGAGGCCGCCTGCCACAGCGCCTCGGAGACGGCGGGGAAGCGGCTCTTCACCTCGGCGTGGTCGGCGACATGGCTCATCCTGGCCAGCGCGCCGATCACCGCGCGCTCGGCGGTCACGTCGATGGCGTTCAGCCCCTCGATATGGCTGATGTCGATCACGGTGGCCGGTTCGGCGACGCCGCATTTGGCGAGGTCGACCAGCGTCGTGCCGCCGGCCAGCAGCATGGCGCCGGGAAGGGCGGCCGCGTTGCGGGCGGCCTCGATGCTGTCGGCGCGGAGGTAGGAAAAATCTCTCATGAGCGCAGCTCCTGTGCGGCCTGGCGGACGGCGGCGACGATGTTGGGATAGGCGCCGCAGCGGCAAAGGTTGCCGGCCATGTATTCGCGGATTTCCTCGTCGGAGCCGGCATGCCCTTCGCGGATGCAGGCCACCGCCGACATGATCTGCCCCGGCGTGCAATAGCCGCACTGGAAGGCGTCCTGCTCGAGGAAGGCGGCCTGCACGGCGTTGAGCGTGCCGTCTTCCTCGGCCAGGCCCTCGATGGTGGTGATCTCGCGGCCCTCAGCTTGAGCGGCGAGCGTCAGGCAGGCCAGCACGCGCTCGCCGTCGACATGCACGGTGCAGGCACCGCACTGGCCCTGGTCGCAGCCCTTCTTGGTGCCGGTGAGGTGGAGCCGGTCGCGCAGCGCGTCGAGCAGCGTCACGCGCGGCTCGACCTCGAGCGCGTGGTCGCGGCCGTTGATGGTGAGGTTTAGGGAAAGCGTGG
>JAFKFE010001192.1 GCA_017308345.1 Alphaproteobacteria bacterium
ACCGGTTCTCGGAAAAGATCATGCTCCGGCAAAAGAGCATGATCCCGAGAAGTGGGAACCGGTTCTCGGAAAAGATCATGCTCCGGCAAAAGAGCATGATCCCGAGAAGTGGGAACCGGTTCTCGGACAAAGATCATGCTCAAACAAAGACTCAGACTCGCCCGCTTTCTCGCCCCGCCTCATCTATGTGACGCCGGCCTGCCAGCATCCGCTCGGCATCACCATGCGCATGGAGGAGCGGCTGCGCCTGCTCGACATCGCCGAGACAGCCAATGCCTGGGTGATCGAGGACGATTTCGACGGCGAATACCGCTTTCAAGGCCGCCCCGTGCCGGCGATCCAGAGCATGGACCGCTCCGGCCGCGTCATCTATGTCGGCACCTTCGCCAAGCTTCTGTTCCCGGCGCTGCGCGTGGGCTTCATGGTGCTGCCGCCGGAGCTGGCCGGCCGCATCGCCAACGCGCTCTCCACCACCGGCCAGTTCGCCCCGCTGGTGCTGCAGGCCGCCTTGGCCGATTTCATAACCGAAGGCCATATGAGCCGGCACCTGAAGCGCATGCGCCGCATCTACGCCCAGCGCCGCCAGCTTTTCCGCGACATCGTCACCGAGCGCCTGCGCGACGAGATCACGCTCTCCCCCGCCGAAGCCGGCATCCAGGTGGTGGGCTATCTGAGGCAAGGCATAGACGACATCAAGGTCAGCCAGGCGGCGGCAAGGCGAGCGATCAACGTCTCGCCGCTGTCGAAATATTTCCAGAACACGGCGCCGACTCAGGGGCTGGTGCTGGGCTATGCGGCGTGTGATGCAGCGCAGACGCGGGACGGGGTTGAGAGGCTGGCGCAGGCGATAGGGGAGGTGGTGGGGTGAGGGGATGAAATATCGAATGTCCGTAGCCTAGACCCAAGCGTACTTCAGGTCATGTTTCCATAGGATGTCAGCTAGGTCGAGACGGATTGCGTGAGCAGCCGCCAAGCCCAAAGCTCGGAAATGCGGTATTTTTGCATTTAAAACGATCCATTCCACATCATCACCAGTGCATACACCGATCCGCGAGACATCGTTGTTTTCGTCCTGGCCGATCAGTTCGCTTACCACTGCGATGTACTTTTGAGGCACGACGGTCCCCGAACGGAACTCCTTCGCCGCATGCACCAATTTGCTGGCCGCAAT
>JAFKFE010000181.1 GCA_017308345.1 Alphaproteobacteria bacterium
TCAGCCCGATCCGCCGCCAGCCGCGCCAGGAAAGGTCGAGGCGCAGCGACCACGCCATCAGCGCCACCGCCGCCAGGAAGATGACGATCGGCGCGGCGTAAGGCATGGCGGCTTCGACCTTGATGCTGTGCACCTCGACCGAGCTCGCGATCTGCAGTGCGCCGCCGAACAGGAACAGGGCCGTGAAGGCAAGGCGCGGCGGGGTTGTCGCCTTGAAGCGCATCAGCCAGATCAGCACGCCGACGGCGAAGAACGCGCCGTGATGCACAAGGGCCAACTGCAGCCAGCGGGTCTCGGCCAGATCGGTCCAGCCGAAAGCGAAATAGAGGCACCAGAACAAGGTGCTGGCGAGGCCGATGACGATGGCGACGGTCTCCATCAGGTCGAAGCGGCCGAGCCGCAGCAGGACCCAGACGATGGCGTAGAACGCGATCTCGATGCCGAGCGTCCAGTAGACGCTGTCCACCCATGGCTCGAAGGGCACGAACAGCCCGGTGCGGACAAGCCGGATCACGGCGTCCGTCGGCCAGGAGAGGCCCGCCATCAGCAGCACGATCGCGGAGATCGGCGCGCAGACCCAGACCGCCGGCACCAGCCGTCGGAAGCGCGCCTCGAAGAATTTCAGCGGCGTCGAGTTCTCGGCGCTGAAGGCGATGACGAAGCCGCTGATGACGAAGAACACCTGCACGCCGACCCAGCCGGAACCGACAAAGGCCATTTCGGGATGGGGCGGGATTCCGCCGGCGGCGCGCGCCGAGACGCCGTTCGGGAAAGCCCAGATCCAGAAGCCATAGTGATAGAACATCACCATGACGGCAGCCAGGAAACGCAGGATGTCGACACCGCCGAATGTCGTCTTGTGCTGAGCCATGCCGTGCCTTCGGTATGGCCCCCCACGGCAACCCTAGGCGCTATTGCTGCATTGCACAACAGGCGATTGCGCTGCGGGAGGATTTCGTTTTCCCGCCTGCGGTCGCCGCAACCTATACCCCGATGCCGCGGCCGTTCAGCACCGCCGTGATCTCGTCGAGGATCAAGGGGTCGTCGATGGTCGCCGGCATCGCCCATTTCTCCTTGTCGGCGATCTTCTGCATCGTGCCGCGCAGGATCTTGCCGGAACGGGTCTTGGGCAGCCGCTTGATCGTCACCACGGTCTTGAAGGCGGCAACCGGGCCGATCCGCTCGCGCACCAGCCGCACGACCTCGCTTTCGATCGCGCCGCTGTCGCGCGACACGCCGGCATTGAGCACAACGAAGCCGAGCGGCACCTGGCCCTTCATGGCATCGGCGATGCCGATGACAGCGCATTCGGCGACATCGGGATGGGCGGCCAGCACTTCTTCCATGGCGCCGGTCGACAGACGGTGGCCGGCGACGTTGATGATGTCGTCGGTGCGGGCCATGACATAGAGGTAGCCGTCCTCGTCCATCATGCCGGCGTCGGCCGTCTTGTAGTAGCCGGGGAATTCCTCGAGGTAAGCTTGGCGGAAGCGGGCGTCGGCATTCCACAGCGTCGGCAGGCAGCCGGCGGGCAGCGGCAGCTTGACCACGACATTGCCGAGCGTGCCGCGCGGCACCTCGTGGCCGGCATCGTCGAGGATGCGGATGTCGTAGCCCGGCATCGGCACGCCGGGCGAGCCGTATTTCACCGGCAACAGCCCGAGCCCGGCCGGGTTGGTCGTCATCGGCGAGCCGGTCTCGGTCTGCCACCAATGGTCGACGACCGGACGATCGAGCTTCTGCTCGGCCCATTTGATGGTTTCGGGGTCGGCGCGCTCGCCGGCCAGGAACAGGATGCGGAACTTGGACAGGTCGTATTTCGGCAAGAACTCGCCCTTGGGGTCCTGACCCTTGATGGCGCGGAACGCGGTCGGCGCCGTGAACAGCGCCACCACGCCATGCTCGGAGATCACCCGCCAGTAGGTGCCGGCGTCCGGCGTGCCGATCGGCTTGCCTTCGAACAGCACGCTGGTGCAGCCGTGCAGCAGCGGCCCGTAGACGATGTAGGAATGGCCGACCACCCAGCCGACGTCGGAAGCCGCCCAGAAGACTTCGCCCGGCTTGACGCCGAACTCGTTGTCCATGGTCCATTTCAGCGCGACCATATGGCCGCCATTGTCGCGCACGATGCCCTTCGGCTGTCCCGTCGTGCCGGAAGTGTAGATGATGTAGAGCGGGTCGGTGGCCAGCACCGGCACGCAGTCGACATTGGCGCCGGCCGCCCGCTCGCGGGCAACCGCGTCCGCATAGTCGACGTCGTAATTGTCCTTCATCTCGCAACGCAGTTGCTCGCGCTGCAGGACGAGACAGGCGTCGGGCTTGTGCTTCGACATCTCGATCGCCTTGTCGAGCAGCGGCTTGTAGGCGACGATGCGTCCAGGCTCCAGGCCGCAGGAAGCGCTGATGATCAACTTCGGCCTGGCGTCGTCGATGCGCGTGGCGAGTTCATGCGAGGCGAAGCCTCCGAACACCACCGAATGCACGGCGCCCAGCCTCGCGCAGGCGAGCATGGCAATCGCCGCTTCCGCCACCATCGGCATGTAGATGATGACGCGGTCGCCCTTGCCGACGCCGCGATGCCTGATCACCGAGGCCAGCGCGACGACCTCGCGCTTCAGTTCGGCATAGGTGAATTTCCTGATCGTGCCGGTGATCGCGCTGTCATGGATCAGCGCCAGCTGGTCGGCGCGGCCGCCCGCGACATGGCGGTCGACGGCGTTGTGGCAGGTATTGCAGGTGGCGCCGGTGAACCAGCGGCCATAGACGCCTTCCGCCGGATCGAAGACCTTTTCGGCCGGTGTGTACCAGTCGATCGCCTTCGCCGCTTCGGCCCAGAACCCTATGGGGTCGCGCTTCCAGCCCTCATAGACTTCACGGTAACGTGAGGCCATCGATATTTCCTCCCAGGACGTTTTGGTGTCTGGGAATAGCCTAAGTCGCTTTTATAGGCCATGTCTTCCTGAGCTTTCGTCGAATCGCCGGCTAACGCCCCGTTCGGCGCCTCCGTCGGCGGCGCCGCTGTCGCTGTCCGCGATGTGAGCCGGCTTAAAGCGGCAGCGCCACCAGCATCAGCCCGACGCCGCCGGCGATCAGTATAGCCGCCGCAAGCGCCTTCCGATGGCGCTCGAACGCTGTCGGAGCCCGTTCCCAATTGTAACGCATACGGATCACTCCCCCAAAGCCCGGCGGACTCATAGCTTACCTAGGGGCAGGATGGCAACCCTGGCGCGGGGAGGCCGTTCTGGCCGAGGGCGCGCACATCCACAGACAATGGACAGCATCGCGCCACCGCGCTAATTGCTCTCGATCGAAGGGAGTGGGCGAATGGCTGAAATCGGTTCTGAAACGGTGCTGCGCATGGCGGACGACGCGTCCGTGCAGCATGTAGGCGATGGCGCCGTCGTGCTTTTGGCGCGCAGCGGCCAGCTCTACACCTGCAACGACACGACCGAGGCCTTTCTCGACAAGGTCGACGGCGCGCGCAACCTCGACCAGATCGTCGGCCTGTTGACGGACGAATTCGACGTCGACAGGGTGACGCTCGACGAGGACATGGCAGCGCTGGCCGCCGAACTGGTGGCCGAAGGCATCCTCGCCGACCCGAACGCGTGATGGCCGACGGACCGTTCCTGCGTATCCTGTTCCGTGTCCATCTGTGGCTCAGCGCCAGGCTGATGCCGGCGCTGGTCGGGCGGCGCGATTTCGAAGGCGTGTTGAAACTGGCGCCGCTGCGCTCGCCGGCGCCCTATCGTGGCTTGCCCTGGACCTATATCGTGCAGCGCGTCAACCGAACGGTGCGGCGCCCCTGGTTCATGCGCGACCGCAGATGTCTTCGCGAGGGTCTGCTGGGCTTTCGCTTTCTGCGGATGGCGGGCCTCGATCCGGAGCTGCGTTTCGGCGTCGATGCCAAATCGATGCACGAGCCCCGCCTGTCGGCGCATTGCTGGGTCTGCCTCGACGGCAGGCCAGTGGTCAGCGACAGCCAGCCCGGCATGGTGGAAATCTACCGCCACCCGCGCGGCTTGAAGGCGCCCGCCGCGTGAACGGCCGGACAACCACTTTCCGCTACGACCTCGAAGGCCAGGTCATTGGCGTCACCGCCGCGCGCGCCGACCTCTGGCCGAGCTTCGACCTGATGCTCGGCGCCCTGCGCGTGAACGAGCCTGTCCGGCCCGGCTTCCGCGTCGACATCGTCGAGACGTTGCAACTGCAGGAGAACCCCGAAGGGAAATTGGCTTTCGACGGCGAAGTGCCGATGGATGGCCATTGCCGCATGATCGACGCCGGAAGCGTCTTCCATCTCGTCTTTCCAGGTCAGCAGACCGTGTCGATCCACGATGGCGAGGGCCGGGCCGAAATTCGTCTTCATCCCGACAGCAAGATCAAGTGGACCCTGCTGATGATGGTGCTGGATGCGGCGCTCGATGCGGACAGCCAGCATATGCTGCACACCGCGGGGCTTACCTTGCCTGGAAAGGACGGCCTGGTTCTCGTTCATGCGCCGAGCGGCACGGGCAAGTCGACGACGTCGCTGGCGCTTGCGTCGCGAGGCTTCGGCCTTTGCTCGGACGACGTGATGATCCTCAAGACGGGCGTGCAGGGCATCACGGCCTGGGGCATGCCGCGCAAGGTGAAGGTTCACCGCAACACGGCAATGATGCTGCCTTTTGTCGGACCTTGCCTGGGCGAAAAGTGGGACGCCGAGGGCGAGCAGGCCGTCTCGCTGGACTGCCTCGGTGAAATCATTCGCGTCGAGGATGTGCGCGCCAGACCCGTCGCCGCGCTCCTGAATCTTGCGCGCTCGGCGGACACCGAGACCCGGTTGCTGGCCATGGCCAGGGCCGACGCGATGGTGGCTTTGGCCGCCGACAATGTGCGGACCGGCATGACCGGCCTGTTGCCGCTGCAGAAAAGGCGCATGGCGATGATCGCGGCCCTGGTGAAGGCGGTGCCGACCTTCACGCTGGAAGTCGGCTCGAGCCCGGCCGACGCGGCGGCACTGATCCGCGCCGCGATCGATCTTTGAATGGATCGCGACGCTTCCGCTCAGGCTGGATAGGGCCGCGCCCGCGCAAGCCTCTGCACCCAGCGGAAGGCGTCGCGGCTAAGGCGCGAGCGAAGCTTTTCGCGCGAGTTGACACGCAGCAGCATGTTGCCGGTGATCAGCCATTTCGCCAGTCGTATCGAGAGGTCCGGCTTGATGCGGCTGGCGAGCTCGATCGCGCGCGGCGCGTCGAACAGATGGCCGGTCACGTTGAGGACCGTCGCCAGTTCGAGCTCGATGCCGGCCATGCGCGCGGCCTCGAGCAGCCGCGCTTCCTCTTCCGGCGATTTCAGCGCCCGCACGCCTTGCAGCACGTCGACGCAGAGCTGCAGCCGGTGGAATTTGTGGCCGCCGGCGGCATGAACGATGGCGATGGTGAGCAGCGCCGCCGGCGTATCTGTGTGGTCGCCGTCGATCGCTTTAAGCTCGCGAAAACCGAGCGAAAGCCGGCGTCGCATGCCGGTGTCGTGCACCAGGTTGCCATGCAGCTCGATCAGCAGGCTGGAGTTCTCTTTCTCCAGCCATTTGAACTCCTGCAACTTGCGCGACTCGGCCTCGTCGCTACCGAGCTCGAAGCCGCATTCGGCGATGGTCCTGTTGGCCTCCTCGATGCTGTCGGGGTCGACGAGGATGTCGATGTCGGTGAACGGCCGGTCGGCAAGCTGGCCATAGAGCCTGCGCGCGAACACCGGTCCCTTCACGATCCGGGCTTGAACGCCTTTCGCCGCAAGCGCCTTCATGATGCGGTCGCCATGGTACTGCAGCAGCATCGACTGGCCGGTCGCAACGGTGGCCTGGTCTCGCAGCTCGGCGAGCTTCCGCAGCAGCCTCGCGTCATTCGGCAGATCGGCGTCGCCGCGTTCCCTAAGCTTGCGCAGCACGATCGGCATCACGCCGTGGAACTCGGCATTGGCCAGCAGCGCCATCAGATCGCTCGCGCAAACGTCCTTGCCCCAATCAGCGGGCGCTTCCGGGTCGGCAAGCTTGATCAGCAGTTTTTCCTGGGCAGGCGAAAGTTTGGGCAGCATCGTTGAGGCAAACAGCAGCAAGGTTCCGTGCATGCTTGCCAGAAAAGCTCGCGGGAGGCCAGCGGGGCCTACATCCCCCAACGCAGCGCCGCCGTATGCACCGGCGCGTCCCACAATGCCGTCATGCCGTCGTCGAGCATGGTCAGCGTGATCGAGCATCCAGCCATGTCGAGCGAGGTCACATACGAGCCGACCAGCGAGCGGATCACGGTCACGCCCTGTCTTTCGAATATCCTGCGGGCGCTGTTGTACATCAGATAAAGCTCCATCGACGGCGTGCCGCCGAAGCCGTTGACGAACAGCAGCGCCGGCCCCTTGGCGCGATCGCCGAGGTCGCCCGCAATCGCCGCGCAGACCTCCTCGGCGATGGCGTCGGCGCTCTTCAGCGCGTCGCGGCGCCGGCCGGGCTCGCCGTGGATGCCGACGCCGAATTCCATCTCGCCGTCGCCGATCTCGAAGGTCGGCTTGCCGGCGGCCGGCACCGTGCAACTGGTCAGCGCCACGCCCATCGAGCGCGTCGCGGCGTTGACGCGCTCGCCCAGCGCCTTGAGCGCGGGCAGGGCCATGCCATTCTCGGCGGCGGCGCCGACGATCTTTTCCACCACCAGCGTGCCGGCGACGCCGCGCCGCCCGGTCGTGTAGGACGAGTTCTCGACCGCGACGTCGTCATTGGTCACCACCTGCTGCACGCCGTCCGCCATTTCGGCCGCCATGTCGAAATTCATCACATCGCCTTCGTAGTTCTTGACGATGAACAGGCAGCCGGCGCCGGTGTCGACGGCCTCAACGGCCGCCAGCATCTGGTCGGGCGTCGGCGAGGTGAAGACCTGGCCGGGGCAGGCGGCGTCCAGCATGCCGTGGCCGACAAAGCCGCCATGCAGCGGCTCGTGGCCGGAGCCGCCGCCGGAGATCAGCGCCACCTTGCCCGGCTTGAGCTCCCTACGGCGGATGAATTTGTGCCCCTCTCCGAGGACGAGGATATCGGCATGGGCGGCCGCGAAACCATCAAGGCTTTCGGTCAGCACCGTATCGACCGAATTCAGGAATTTCTTCATGTGTCCTCCCGACACAGCCTTACGCGATGCGATCAGCCGCCGCTCTTGCCAGCGATGCTGGTTATCTTCTGGATGAATTCGTTGATCGCCCGGTCGAGCGCGGCGTTCTGCTTGTCGTCGCCGAAATCCGGCACGATGAGCGAGACATGGCGCGTCTTGCGCGGCCCGGAGGCCGCGGGCACCTTTCCGGGATGCGCCTGGTGATAGGCGGCCATGAACTGGTCGCGCTCGGCCTGGCTGAAATGGCAGACGGAAAAGATGGACGGCAGATGCTTTGACGGGATCGGGATCGAATAGGCCGGGCTGGAAATCTGCGTGACGAAGCTGCGGTGCTTGCCGAGCGCGTCGGCCAGGCGTTGGCGCATGCCGGACGGGCGCTGGTCGATGACCTGCGACAGGATCGTCTTGTAGGCGCGGATCGCCTCTTCCGAGCCCGCTTCCGGTATCTTTTCGGCCCCGGCCATGCCGCGCCTACACCGCAACATCCGCAATGGCCGCCTTGGCCATCGCCAGTTGAGCAGGGGCGACCGACAGGTCGCGCAAGCCGGCCTCGAGCAGCGCCGGGATGGTTGCAGGGTCGCCGCCGGCATCGCCGCAGAGGCTTACCGGAATTCCCTTCTCCAGTCCGAAGGCGGCAACCACCGCGATCAGCCGCAGCACCGCCGGCTGGCGGACGGAATTGAGATGCGCCACGGCTGCGTTGTCGCGCGCGGCCGCCATCACATATTGTGTCAGGTCGTTGGAGCCGATCGAGAAGAAGGCGACATCGGCGAAGGCCTCCGGCGCCAGCGCCACGGAAGGCACCTCGACCATGATGCCGAGCGGCGGAAGCTTGTGCGCCACGCCCCGAGCGGCGAGTGCTGCCTGTTCCTGCGCGAACAGCGCGGCGGCTTGGCTGTATTCGTCAGGCGTGGCGATCATCGGGAACATCACCTTCAGATTGCCGTGGATGGCGGCCCGCAGCAATGCCCGTATCTGCACACGAAAGATGTCGCGCCGCTTGAGCGAAAGCCTTATGCCGCGAAGACCGAGGAACGGGTTGGTCTCCTCGACCGTGAAACCCGGCACCGGCTTGTCGCCGCCGGCGTCGACGGTGCGGATGGTCACCGGTTTGCCGCCGGCCCATTCCAGCACCTTGCGATAGGCACGGTACTGCGTCTCCTCGTCCGGCAGCGTCTTGCCGAACAGGAATTCCGTGCGCATCAGGCCGACGCCGTCACAGGTTGCGATATCGATGCCGTCGAC
>JAFKFE010000182.1 GCA_017308345.1 Alphaproteobacteria bacterium
TGTCCAAGGGCGGGCAGCGTGGACTTGTGCAGCCGTTCATTGCCGTCATGCAGGTCTTCGCGGTCGCTCTCCTGCTTGGGCAACAAGGCCTTTCTTCCAAGATTGCCGTCGATCTCGCTGTCAGCGCGCCGGCGATGCTTGCGGGAGCGATCCTGGGTATCCTGGCATTCCGTCACGTCAATGAACTGGCCTTCAGGAAGATCATTCTCGTGATGCTGCTCCTGTCCGGAGCCGCCCTGGTCCTTGCCTGACAAGTGACAGCCTCGCGCCCGCCGGCACGGAGAGTTCTTCCAATGCTCTTCACGATCATCGAGCGGTTTCGCAAAAAAGATTGCTCTCGATTTGCAAACGTATCCGCGATGAGGGGCGAAGACTGCCCGAAGGTCCTGAAGACATCGATAGCCGGGTCGAACCCGATTTCGACCGTTGTTTCAGCTGACGCGGCGCAACGATCTGATTTGTTGCAGGCGTTGTTTCTGGAACCGCGTGGACTCGGCACGACGCTGGAGATCGTACCGGTGTTGACGAACAGCGAGACACGCGAAGTGGTCGCGCCTGCTCTTGATGCGATCTAGCGGCCGGGCAGTCACGCTGGCGCAGGTTTCCACGCGTCCGCCAGAGGATGGCGGTTCACGCGGCGCGATCATCAGTCCGCCGCTACCTGAGGCCACCCGGCGGCGAGAGGGAGCCGCGCCGCCAACGCTGCATGTGACGACGGCCTTCCCGCCTGCTCGGCAAGCAACCCGGGCGCTTTGCTGTCCCGCCATCGAGCTTCCCGGCCGATCCAGGAGACGCGCAGGGGACGCTGATGGCGGAAAAGGCCCGCAGCCTCGATTCGTCGATCGGGCTTGTGGTGACAGGTGCGCGTGAAGGCTGCCGTTGAGAGCTTGCCGCGGCCATTGGAAATCGGGGACGCAAGTGTCGAAGAAGTATTCGTTTATCGCGCGCGGGATGTTGTCGGCTCTGGGTGTAAGCACGGCTCTCACGCTTGTCATGACAACGCCGGGTTTGGCGCAAACCGTCGTCTACGACGGCAGCTCCAGCAATCCCAACCCGGCGCCGGGGACGACGATCAACAACGGCAATGGTCATGGCGCGTTCTTCCGTCGGGCGGATCCTCCATCCGATACGGTCGGCGATGCGGGTGACGCGACGATCAACGACAGAGGTGGTTCGACGGTGTTCACCGACGACAGCACCGCCAACGCGGCCACCATCAACAACAGCAACAACGGAAAGGCGTTTTTCAACGACGACAGTACGGCTGGTCACGCCACCATCAACAACGGTCAGGACGGAACGACGTGGTTCTCTCATCAGAGCACCGCCGGCGATGCGACCATCGGCAACCTGGGTACGGGAGCCCGGACGATTGTCGAGGATACCGCCACGGCCGGCGCCGCGACCATTACCAACCGCGACGACGGCTCGACGCAACTTGTCGAGAGCAGTACGGCCGGTCAGGCCACCATCACCAATCAGCAGAATGGTACGACGACCTTCTCCGGTCAAAGTACTGCCGGTCATTCGACCATCGACAACCGTAGTGGCGGTTCGACGGAGTTTCTCGGGGTCAGCACGGCGGGCAGCGCCACCATCACCAACAACAATGGGCAGACGTCGTTCAGAGGCGACAGCACGGCCGGAGGCGCCGCCATCGCGAGCGTCAACGAAGGAAAGACAACGTTCTTCGATCGCAGCTCGGCCGGCGCCGCCATCATCACGGCCGATGGCGGCGGCGTTTTTAACAACAAGACCGGGATATTTTTCCAGGGCACCAGCACGGCTGGAGCGGCCGGGATCGATATCAGCAACGGCGGCATCGCGGTTTTCGATGACAACAGCACCGCTGCGGCGGCCACGATCAACAGCGATCGGAGCACGGTCAGTTTCGCCGGTACGGCCACGGCAGGAAGCGCCGTTATCAACCTCAAGAATAGCGGCTCGGCGCAGTTCTTCGAGGGCAGCACAGCCGGTAACGCCACCATCAACAATAGCGCCACTACCGGGATTGGCTTCAACGCGGACAGCACGGCGGGCAACGCTACGATCAACAATAATCAGGGCATTGTGGTATTCGGAAATAACAGCACGGCCGGCGATGCGCGGTTGATCAACGGCGATGGGAATAGTCGTGTCGACTTCTCCGGCACGACGGGGACAGCCGGAGACGGCAAGATCACCGCCGGGTCGATTGCGGGCGGCGGCACGTTCTTTCTCGGCGGCAACCAGTTGACCGTGGGCGGCAACGGCGCCTCCACGACCGTCAGCGGCGTGATCGCGGATGGTGGTGTCAAGGGTGGTGCCGGCGGCAGCCTGGTCAAGACCGGCGGCGGAACGCTGACTCTGACCGGCGCCAACACCTATACGGGCGGCACGGAACTGCATGGTGGTGTGCTCTCGGTATCGGCGGACGCCAATCTGGGCGCGACCTCGGGAGGCCTGGTCTTCAGCGGCGGGACGCTTGCGACGACGGCGAGTTTCGTGACGGCTCGTGGCATGTCGGTGCAGCAGTCGGGGACGTTGGATGTCGCCGGAGGCACGGCTTTGGGCCTTACCGGTGCGGTGTCGGGGACGGGCAATCTCTTCAAGACCGGAGCGGGCGTGCTCGTCTATGACGGTAACGGCGCGGGCTTTGCCGGCAACACCGACATTGCCGCCGGCGCGCTGATCGTTGGGTCTAGCGCGGGCCACCGCGATGCCGTGCTCGGCGGATCGACCACTGTCCTGAGCGGCGGCATCCTCGCCGGTCATGGCACGGTCGGGTCGGGCGCGGGCTCTGTGGTGACGATCGGCGCGGGCGGCATTCTGGCGCCCGGCAACTCCGCCGGCACGCTCACCGTCAACGGCGACCTCGCCATGGACGCCGGCTCGCATCTGGTCGCGGAGATCGACGCTGCGGGTGCAGATCGCGTGGCCGTATCCGGTGCCGGCGACATCACGGGCGCCGTGCTCGACGTTTCGGGACAGGGCGTGAGGGCAGGGCGCTACACGATCGTGACCGCCGCCGGTGGCCTGACAGGAACCTTCGGCTCTGTCACCGGGACCGGTCCCATATCGAGTTTCCTGGGAATCACCAACAGCTACGACGCCAACAACGCCTATCTGGATGTGCTGAGAGTGCGCGACTTCGCCGATGCCGGGCTGACCCGCAACCAGAAGGCGACGGCGGCCGGTGTCCAGAGCTTGTCCGGCGATGATCCGCTCTATGCCGGCAGCCCGCTATATGACGCCATCCTGCATCTGTCGACCGACGCGGCGGCCCGCGATGCCTTCGACCAGGTCTCGGGCGAGGTGCACGCTTCGGCCAAGACGGCGCTGATCGAGGACAGCCGCTTCCTGCGCGATGCGGTTGACGACCGCATCCGTGCCGCCTTCGACGGCGTCGGAGCCACGGGCGGCACAGCCGTCACCTATGAGAACGGCTTGCTGCGGCTCGCTTCGGCGAACACCGACCGGTTCGCGCTCTGGGGGCAGGGCTTCGGCTCCTGGGGCCATACCGGAAGTGACGGCAATGCCGCCCGTCTCGATCGCTCCACCGGCGGCCTGCTTTTGGGCTTCGACGCCCGGGTGGTCGATACGTGGCGGCTCGGCCTCGTCGCCGGCTACAGCCGCACCGACTTCGAGGTCAGGGATCGCGTTTCGTCCGGGGCGAGCGACAACTATCATCTCGGACTCTATGGCGGCACGCGATGGGGCGCTCTCGGGTTCCGTACCGGTCTCGCCTATACATGGCACGACATCTACACCAATCGTTCCGTTGCCTTCCCGGGCTTCGTCGACAGTCTGAAGAGCAACTATCGCGCCGGCACCTTCCAGGCCTTTGGCGATCTCGGCTATCGTGTCGATACGGCCGCCGCCTCCTTCGAGCCGTTCGCCAACCTTGCTTATGTCAGCCTGAACACCGACGGCTTCACCGAACAGGGCGCCGCGGCGCTTCGGTCGGACGGACAGGCCACGAACACGACGTTTGCGACGCTTGGTCTGCGCGCATCGAGCAATATCTCGCTGGGCGGCGTCAACGTCACTGCGCGAGGCTCGCTCGGCTGGCGCCATGCCTTTGGCGATGCCTCCCCGCTCTCGACCCAGGCCTTCTCGGCAGGCGATGCCTTCACCGTCGCGGGCGTGCCGATCGCCAGGGACGCCGCCGTCATCGAGACCGGGCTCGACTTGGCTGTCACGCGGGCCGTTACCGTCGGCGTTTCCTACAACGGGCAGCTTGCCTCATCCGCGCGGCAACACGCGTTCAAGGCCAATCTCAATGTGAAGTTCTGAGGCCCGGGAGATGGATGAACACACCGCTTTCCTGATTCGGTCGAGCATCGCGAAACTGACGCCGATGGCCGAGAGGGTGGACGTGTTGTTCAACGAGCGTCTGCTCGACATCTATCCCGACGTCTTCCGGCTGTTTGCCTTGGATATCAGCCCCGAAGAAAGGAAGCTCACCCAGACGATCAGTATCGTACTGGTTCATCTGGGGTATTTCGGGGCGATCTTGCCGACCGTCAAGGCTCTGGCCCGGTCACACAAGGTCTTCCGGCTCGTCGAGATGTATTACGACGCACTCGGCGAAACCTTGATCTGGACGCTTCGCCGAAGCCTTGGCGCCGGCTTCTCGAGCGAAGTGGAGCGAGCCTGGAACAGCGCGCTCAGCAGGAACTCGCGGGCCAGGTTGAGGGTTGTCGCGAGCCGGGATTGAGCGGACTTCAAATTGAGTTCCGCCGCGGGAGCGATGGACGGCGGCCGAACCGAAAAAACGCTTGCTCGGCAGATCGATCTGCCGAGCAAGCGTCCTGACGATTGTGGTTGCGGCGCCTCAGGCCTGATTTTCGAAATCGATGACGATACGGCCCTGGATGTCGCCCTTGTGCATGCGCGAGAAGATGTCGTTGATGTTCTCGAGCTGTTCGGTCGCGATCGTCGCCTTGACCTTTCCGTCCCTCGCGAAGTCCAGTGCTTCCTGCAGGTCGAGCCGCGTGCCCACAATCGAACCGCGGACGGTCACGCCGTTGAGCACGGTATCGAAGATCGACAGCGGGAAGTCGCCCGGGGGCAAGCCGTTGAGCGACACCGTTCCTCCGCGGCCGACCATTCCGAGCGCCTGCTCGAAAGCTTTCGGCGACACGGCGGTGACGAGAACCCCCTGGGCGCCGCCGACCTCTTTCTTGACGAAGGCGGAGGGATCGTTCTGGCGGGCGTTGACGGCCAGCGCGGCGCCGAGGCTTTTGGCGAGATCGAGCTTCGCATCGTCGATGTCCACGGCGATGACGTTCAGCCCCATGGCCTTGGCATATTGAACCGCCAGGTGGCCGAGCCCGCCGATGCCCGAGATGACCATCCAGTCGCCAGGCTTGGTGTCCGTGACCTTGAGGCCCTTGTAGACGGTGACGCCCGCGCAAAGGATCGGCGCGATATCCGTGAATGATACATTGTCCGGCAGATGGCCGACATAGTTGGGATCGGCAAGGACGTATTCGGCAAAGCTGCCGTTCACCGAATAACCGGTGTTTTGCTGCTCCTCGCAAAGTGTTTCCCATCCGCCGAGGCAGTGTCTGCAGTGGCCGCAGGCGGTATAGAGCCAAGGCACACCGACGCGGTCGCCTTCCTTGACGTGTCTGACGCCCGATCCGACCGCCACGACGTGCCCGACACCCTCGTGGCCGGGAATGAAGGGCGGCTTGGGCTTCACCGGCCAATCGCCTTCGGCGGCATGCAGGTCGGTGTGGCATACGCCGGTGGCGGCGATCTTGACGAGGATCTGGCCGGCCCCGGGCGTTGGCACCGGAACCTCCTCGATCACGAGGGGCTTGCCGAACTCACGAACGACGGCGGCTTTCATAGTCTTGGCCATGGGATACTCCTAAAGGGGTGGATCGGGGGGATCACGAAGCCAACGCATGGGCCTGCATTGGCGATGTCGAAGGTGGCGACTGGCCTTCCGGCCCGAGCGAGGGCCGGAAGGCGAACGGAAGATGGTTAGAACCGGGCGTCGATGTCGACCACGTCGATCAGCTTGTGGTTCACGAACTCCTTGAGGCCGAGGCCCAGAAGCTCACGACCGTAGCCGGAACGGCCGATGCCGCCGAAAGGCAGGTCGGCCTCGACCTTGGTCGGATGGTTGACGAAGACCATCCCGGTCGAGAGCTTCCTTGCGACTTCAGCGCCGTGCCTGGTATCGGCAGTAAACACCGAGCCGCCGAGACCGAAGGGGGAGTCGTTGGCGATGCGCACGGCATCATCCTCATCCCTGGCCCGGAAGAGCATCGAGACGGGACCGAAGAATTCCCAATAGCGGGCCGGATTGTCCTCCGCGACATCGGTCAGGATGGTGGGCTGCACGAAGGCGCCCTGATTGGGGACGGGCGGGCCGACCTCTTCGGCCTTGGCGCCATGCGCCACGGCCTGCCGGATCTTGTCCCTGATGTCGTCGGCGGCCGCCTGCGAGGACAGGGGCGCAAGCGTCGTTTCCGCGTCGAAGGGATCTCCAGCCTTCAGGCCGGCCACGCCCTTGCGGTAGCGGGTGAGGAACTGATCGTAGATATCGTCGACGATGATCATTCGTTTGGAGGAAACGCAGACCTGGCCACCGTTCCAGTGCCTGCCGAAGACGGCCCAGTTCACGGTCTTTTCCAGATCGGCATCGGCCAGGACGACGAAAGCGTCCGCGCCGCCGAGTTCCATCGTGGATTTCTTGAGAGCCTTGCCGGCCTGCGCCGCGACCACCGCGCCTGCGTCCTCCGACCCGGTCAGGGCCACGCCATGGACGCGCGGGTCGTTGATGATCATCTCGACCTGCGAGCGGGTCGCATAGAGGTTGAGGAAGGCGCCGGCCGGCAACCCGGCATCCCGCATCAGCTTTTCAAAGGCGGCGGCGCTCTGCGGCACGTTCGAAGCGTGCTTCAAGAGCATCGTATTGCCGGCGGAAAGCTGGGGAGCGATGATGCGCGCGATCTGGTAATAGGGGAAGTTCCAAGGCTCGATCGCAAGCAGCACGCCGAGCGGCTCGCACACGATGACAGCCTCGCCTTCGGCGGGATCGGACACCGGCAGTTTTTCCGGCCTGAGCAGCCGCTCGGTATTGTGGACGTAGTATTCGAGGATCTTCGCCGACAGTTCGACCTCGGCCTTCGCCTCGGCAAAAAGCTTGCCCATTTCCAGCGTCAGCAGCCTGGCATACTCGTCCGCGTTCTGCCGCAGCAGGTCGGCCGCCTTTTGCAGGATCGCGCCGCGGGCCGCGTAGGATGTATGGCGCCAGGCGAGGAAAGCGTTGTGAGCGGCGTCGATCGCCTGTGCGACCTCTTCGTCGGTGGCGTTCGGAAAGCTCTTCAGCACCTCGCCGGTATAGGGATAAGTCGTTGCATAGGTCATGGATCGTTCCCTTCTTCGAGACAAATGACGCAAGGCGGCCGAAGCGACGGCGGATTCGTGATTGGTTGCATCATCAGGAGTAAGCACCGGCCGGCTGTCACCATGGACCCCGGCAACCACAGGTGCATGATCCGGGTTTTGTCGGACGCTGCTTTGATTTCAATCAACGGATATGTCCCTGCGGGGGCATTAGGGCAATTCCAGGAACGGTGCGTGGCGGTTTTCCGTCCGGAATTGCTTTAAAA
This sequence comes from Alphaproteobacteria bacterium, assembly GCA_017308345.1. Lineage (GTDB taxonomy): Bacteria > Pseudomonadota > Alphaproteobacteria > Rhizobiales > Rhizobiaceae > Mesorhizobium. The sequence goes on from JAFKFE010000182.1 coordinate 7,614, forward strand.
AACAAAGAGCTAGAGCGGGGCCGCGATTTCCATCGAACGCTGAGCCGCTCTAGGCCGGGCAGCGGCTTTAATCCTGTCCCGATGCCGGATGAGGGGCACACCGGGCCGGACGGCCGATATGGCCGTTCCGTCGCTATGGGTGCCATCGGGATACCCGGGCGCACCCGTCGATTGATCGGGTGGCCTGCATCGGTCGAGCGACCTGCCGGCGGCAACAGGCCGCCGGCGGCGGGCCGCTTTCGCTGGAGCCCAGCCTACTTCAGGAACTGACGGAAGCGGCCAAGCGAGAACGCGAACAGGAGCACGCTGATGACCAGCAGCGCCGCGAGCTGCGGCCACACGACATCGAGGCCCGCGCCGCGGAACAGCACCGCCTGGGCCAGCATGACGAAATGCGTGTTGGGCGCGGTGAACATGATGGCCTGGATGGCCATGGGCATGCTCTCGCGCGGTGTGACGCCGCCGGACAGCACCTGCAGGGGCAGGAGCACCATCATCAGCAGCAGGCCGAATTGCGGCATGGATCCGGCGACCGTGGCAAGGAAGATCCCCAGGCAGGTCATGGCGACTATGTCGAGGGCCGCGCCCACCATGAACAGCGTGATCGATCCGTTGATGGGGACCGCCAGCAGCTCCTGTATGACGAAGACGAACGCGAGCCCCGAGGCCACCAGCACCACGATGCCCATCGACCAGATCTTGCTCGTCATGATCTCGAACGGGGTCACCGGCATCACCAGGAG
>JAFKFE010001193.1 GCA_017308345.1 Alphaproteobacteria bacterium
GGAAGAGGGATTACCTGCTCTCCGGCAAAACAGGCCGGATCATCCATTGGGACATGGCGGGGAATGCTCGCAGCTTGGCTGATGATCTGGCCTTTCCCTACGGCATTTGCGAGGGGGCCGATAAAACTCTGCTGTTTACGCAGGCCTGGGACCATTCGGTTTGGGAGCTCGGGACGGGACCGGCGAGCGGAAAGCCGCGCGTCCGGCTATCGAACCTTCCCGGCATCCCCGCCAGGATCAGGCGTGCCGAAGACGGGGGCTATTGGCTTTCGTTCCTGACGCTCAGGTCCCGGATGGTGGAATTTCTGAAAAAACAGAAAAAGTTTTGTGCCGAAATGATGTCGGCGACCGAGACAGGGGCGTGGATCGCCCCTGAACTCTACTCGTCCGCTTACGACCCACATCCCTGGAAGCTGCCCCCGCATACGCCTGAGTCCCGTCTATTCGCGCCGGGACAGATCGGAGCGCTTCGGCGCAACGGAGCCATCAATCCGTGGGCGCCGACGCGCAGTTATGGCCTGATTGCCAAGCTGAACCGCGATGTCGAGCCAGAGGCCAGTTTCCATGCGCGCGCCAACAGTGTCTATCACGGCCTGACCAGCGTCTGCGAAAGCCAGGGCGCCTTGTGGATCGTCTGCAACGGCTATGGAGCCCTGTTGAAATATTCGACGCTGCCTGGTGTCGAGCGCGCCAGCGAAGCGGTGGTAAAACGCAAAACGCCTCGAGAGCGCATCGCCACATTCCTTTCGCGCAGGTCGTCAACGCAAACCATGGCGAAGTCGGCGGCGCTGCAGGTCATCGATGGCACCAAGTTCTATGGCGACGCCGCCGCGATCAAGGACATGAACATCACGCTGAATGCCGGCGAGATCCATGCGCTTCTGGGAGAAAACGGCGCCGGCAAATCGACCATATCCAAGGCAATGGCAGGCGCGATCGCCTTGTCGTCGGGGTCAATTCTTATCGCAGGCGAGCCCGTGCGTTTTCAGTCGTCGGCCGATGCGCTCAAGGCCGGGGTCGCGATGGTTTTTCAGGAAACCAGCTTGGTTCCCTACATGACGGTGGCCCAGAACATCGTTCTGGGCAACGAGCGCATTGCATTCAGCCAGCGCCAGATGGAAATCGAGGCGCAGGAATTTCTGGCTTCGCTGAACTTTGCCGGCATC
>JAFKFE010001194.1:0-1163 GCA_017308345.1 Alphaproteobacteria bacterium
GGCGCTGCACGAAATCGCGCGAATTGTCCGTGTCGGTTAGCCTGAAGAAGGCCCAGGACCCCTCCTGATAGCGGCCGATCAGCCCGGCATCGAGCAACAGCTTGAGATGACGCGAGACGCGCGGCTGCGACTGGCCGAGGATTTCGGTGAGATCGGAGACGGTCAGGACGCCACGCGACAGCAGCACCAGAATGCGCAGCCGGCTGGATTCGGCCGCCGCCTTCAATGTATCTACCATTGTGTCGAGCGAGACATGCATGGGCGGGTTCTCGTTGAAAGATATAAAGATATGTTTATGTCGAATTTGAAGGCATGGCAAGCGCTATGTCGCTTCCGGACAAGAAAATGGCGCAGCCGTGACCCACGCCGGCCAAGCGGTTCTTCCAGGGGATGAGCAGGATGTTTGAGACGCGCGAAGGCGAAACGCTTCTGGAAGCCGATCCGGCGCAACTGCGGCCTGACGGCCATGTCGTCTTCATCGGTCGCATTGTCTCGCCATGGGCCAGTCGCGAGGATTGCCCCAAGAACATGCAGGCCGCCCGGGAATCCGGGCGCACGGCGACCATTCTGATCGGCGAGCCCTATCGCCCGGGGCTGCAGAACCTGGAACGCGCCAGCCACATCGTCATCCTGTCCTGGTTCCATCACGCGCCGCGGAATCTGATTGTGCAGAAACCACGCCATGCGGCTGAACCGAAAGGCGTTTTCTCGCTGCGCTCCCCTGCCCGGCCGAACCCTGTCGGCCTGCATGTGGCCAAGCTCGTCGCTCTCGACATCGAAGCCGGCCGGATCGAGATCGATGCCATAGATGTGCTCGACGGCACGCCGGTCATCGACATCAAGCCCTATTATGCCTCGGTCGACGCCTTCCCCGAAGCGACCGTCGCCGGGCGCGACGAGAAATGAGCGCCCCCACCGGCCGCCGCCGTGCGATTGCCAAGGCGCTGACGGCGCTTCTGCCCCTCGCGCCCTACGCCGATATGGAGAAGATCCGCACTGAGGCCGGCTCGGTGCATATGAAGACCTTGCCGCCGACGATCGCGGTGTGGCTGGCCACCATCGCCCATGTCCGTCACGTCCACACCGACTACGAAAAGCTCCTCGCCGAAGGCTATGACCGCGACTCGGCGCGCTTCTTCGTCATCGAGCAGACCAATGCAGTG
>JAFKFE010001194.1:1203-2241 GCA_017308345.1 Alphaproteobacteria bacterium
GACGAGGACGAATAAGGTTCAAGACCGGAAAAATGCTTCGCGGGCCGGTGGCCTGGACTTACATCACCGGGAACCCGCCAGCCGGCAACGCCGCGTGCCCTGTCCTCTGTCCCTGATCCCTGCCGCCAAATAATTCCGGCGGCGCCTCTGGAAAAATGCCAACAGCGCCGTACATGCAACAAGCGGAGCATCCTCCGCTTACCCCGGAATTCATCGCCTCCAAAGGCAAGGATCGCAGATCATGACTGATAAGGTTTGGTTCATCACCGGATCGTCGAAGGGCTTTGGCCGCGTCTGGGCAGAGGCCGCGCTCGCGCGCGGCGACCGCGTCGCCGCCACCGCCCGCGATGCCGGCACGCTCGCCGATCTCGTTGGAAAATATGGCGACAAGGTCGCCGCCATACAGCTCGACGTCACCGACAAAAAGGCGGTCGACGCCGCGATCGGCGCGGCGCACAAGCGCTTCGGGCGCCTCGACGTCGTCATCAACAACGCCGGCTACGGCCATTTCGGCGCCATCGAGGAAGTCACCGAGCAGGAGGCGCGCGACCAGATCGAGACCAATGTGTTTGGCGCGCTTTGGGTGACGCAAGCCGCGCTGCCCATCATGCGGGCGCAGCGCTCTGGCCACATCATCCAGATATCGTCGATCGGCGGGGTCAACGCCTTTGCCTCGCTCGGCCTTTACCACGCCTCGAAATGGGCGCTGGAAGCCTTCAGCCAGTCGCTCAGCCTGGAAGTCGCCGGTTTCGGCATCCATGTCACCCTCGTCGAGCCGGGCGGCTTCTCGACGGACTGGGCCGGCCCTTCCGCCAAGGTCTCCAAGCCGTTGGATGCCTACGAACCGACCCGCGCGGCGATGGCCGAGCGGCGCAGCCGTTCCGTGGCCGGCGATCCGCAGGCGACCGGTCCGGCAATGCTGGCAATCGTCGATGCCGCCGAGCCACCGCTCAGGGTCTTCTTCGGCGATGGCGGCCTGCCGATGATCCGGCAGGAATATGCCAACCGCATCGCCACCTGGGAAAAATGGGACCATGT
>JAFKFE010001195.1:0-790 GCA_017308345.1 Alphaproteobacteria bacterium
CAAGGCCCAAGGTTGTTCAACTTCAGCGCCTCGTGATGCAATCCTGCAACACAAGCTCGCCTCACAAAGCCAGAAAATGGTTAAAAAACAGATGACCCAAGGCGAGTAGACCGGCCCGCTGACCGCGATCATCTCAGCGACGCGGCCGCGCTCGCGACGCCTGGTCTCGACGATTTCGAAGGCCGTCCGGTCGGAAAGCAGCCTGCGCAGCGCCGAGGCATTCATCCTGTGGCCGCCGCGATAGGAACGGAAGCAGCCGATAAAGCGCGCGCCGGCAAGCGCCAGATCACCCATGGCATCGAGCGTCTTGTGGCGGGCGAACTCATTGGGATAGCGCAGTCCGCCGACATTGATGACACGGTTGTCGTGGCCGATGACGAGCGAGTTCTCGAGCGACGAGCCGAGCGCGTAGCCGGCGGCCCAAAGCCTCTCGACATCCTTCATGAAGCCGAAGGTGCGCGCACGCGCGATATCGCGGCGGAAGATATCGGGATTGATGTCGGAGGCGAATTGCTGCCGGCCGATCACCGGGCTTTCAAAATCGATCTCGACCTCGAACCGCGTACCGTCATAGGGGCGGAACTCCGCCCACGATGCCCCGGCTTCCACGCGCACCGGCTTGACGACGCGGATATAGCGACGCTTCACCGCCAGCGTCTCGATGCCGGCCTGGTCGAAGGCTTCGACGAAGGCCATGGCGCTGCCGTCGAGAATGGGGACTTCCGAACCGTCGATCTCGATGATGAGGTTGTCGATGCCAAGACCGAACACAGTGGCCATCAGATGCTCG
>JAFKFE010001195.1:807-1966 GCA_017308345.1 Alphaproteobacteria bacterium
CGCCGGCCGGATCGCCGAGCATGGTGCAAAGATCGGTAGCGCCGACTTCCGCGACCAGGGCGCGGAATTCACGGCTTTCCCCGCCGTTGGACAGATGGAAGACGATGCCCGTATCGGCGTCGGCCGGCAGGAAATGAACGGTGACGGTCTTGCCGCTATGGACGCCGATGCCAGCCAGCGTCGCGCGCGATTTCACTGTCGTCTGATAATCGTGCAAGAGTAACCCCATGCGCCCTAATGCCTGCGTCCGCTCCATCGGCCTTGGGTATCTTGCAGCCAGTTCTGAATGGTCTGGCGCTCGCATAGATGCGGCAAAATAAGCAAGAGCATGCGGCTCTGGTATGATCGGCAGGCTGGGCTACTCCCCGAATCCCGGCAAACCGACTTTAGTCCGTGGCGAAGATAATGGCCCGTCCCGGAGACTCCAAATCACGGTTTCTTACCCCGTGTAACCACGGGATCGCGTCAGGAATAGATCATAAGCCTTTGTTTTTAATATATTTTGTAAAAGTAACAGGCAGACGGCTTCCCATCTGCCTGTTAACAACCGTTATATATCGTTAACGATCAGTGGCACGCTGTATCGCGATCGGCGTTCCGCCGTATCGATCAGTTGGCCTGGCGGCGCAGGAAAGCCGGGATCTCCAGCTGGTCGTCTTCCTGGACCGTACGGCTCTGCGGCGTCAGCCGGCCCTGATCGTCGAGCTGGCCGCGGCGCGGCGCGTAGAGCTGCGGGTCCTGGCTGGCGAGGCGGCGCATCTCGGGCGCGGCCTGGCGCAGTTTCGGCTCGCGCGGCTGTGCCGGCTGAAGCCGGGCGGGCTCTTCCTCGCGGCGGGTCAGGCCATTGGTCAGCCGCTTGATCAGACCCATCGGACCGCTGTTTTCATGGTCCGCGGGCCGGGTCTTGGCTTCGACTTCAGCCCTTACGACCGGCGGAAAGTCTTCTACGCGCGGCATACGCTGCGGGGCGGCGGCCACCGGCTGCGGCATCTCGCGCTGCGGCGCGGGCTGCATGACCTGCTGCGGCGCGACCGGCTGCGGCCGTGGCTGGGCGGGCGGCGCCTGGAAGATCTTGCTCTGCGGCTGGAAGTCGTCGACCGGAGCCGGACGCGGCTGCGCCATGGCGGCCGCGTTGGCCTCGGCGAGCTGGATCGCCTCG
>JAFKFE010001196.1 GCA_017308345.1 Alphaproteobacteria bacterium
GTCTCGCAGGCCGCCAGTTGGGCGGCGAGGCCATCGAAAGACGGCCGGCTCCGTGGACGCCTTTGAGACTGCTCCCGTGAGTCGCGGGCGTCAACCTTGAATAGCCGGTTACCGAAAAATGTGATCGCCTGGAGGTTACGTGAAGGTAAGTCGAGTGGCCCTGTCAAACAACGAGGCAGGGCATCAGCGGTATCCGTTCCCATACGTTTGCGACGATTGTTTCCACAACGCTTTGTCAGGAGCGTGTTCGACCTTTGTTCTTTCCGCTTGCCCGCTCGCGCGAAAGACGGTTAAACCCATGATCGGCTTCTTCCGTCGAGATTGTGGCGTCTCTCGACGCGGCGGCAAAACAACCTACATAAGGGATGGCCGGGACGAACCCGCCCAATCCAGCAAATTCCAGATCTGAGGCGGCGACCGGCGATGGCCGACCATAAATATCTTTCCATTCGCGGGGCGCGCGAGCACAATCTCAAGAATATCGATCTCGACCTGCCGCGCGACAGCCTGATCGTCATGACCGGCCTGTCGGGATCCGGCAAGTCGTCGCTCGCTTTCGACACCATCTACGCAGAGGGCCAGCGCCGTTACGTCGAAAGCCTGTCGGCCTATGCCCGCCAGTTCCTGGAGATGATGCAGAAGCCGGACGTCGACCAGATCGACGGCCTGTCGCCCGCCATCTCGATCGAGCAGAAAACCACCTCGAAGAACCCGCGCTCGACGGTCGGCACCGTCACCGAGATCTACGACTACATGCGCCTGCTCTTCGCGCGCGTCGGCATCCCCTATTCGCCGGCCACAGGCCTGCCGATCGAAAGCCAGACGGTCAGCCAGATGGTCGACCGCGTGCTGGCGCTGGACGAAGGCACGCGCCTGTTCCTGCTGGCGCCGATCGTGCGCGGCCGCAAGGGCGAGTACCGCAAGGAACTGCTGGAACTGCAGAAGAAGGGTTTTCAGCGCGTCAAGGTCGACGGCGTCTTCTACGAGATCGCCGACGTGCCGGCGCTGGACAAGAAATACAAGCACGACATCGACGTGGTGGTCGACCGCATCGTCGTGCGCGGCGATCTGGCGACCCGCCTCGCGGACTCGATGGAGACCGCGCTGAAGCTCGCCGAGTGTCTTGCCGTGGCCGAGTTCGCCGACCGGCCGCTCGACG
>JAFKFE010000183.1 GCA_017308345.1 Alphaproteobacteria bacterium
CAGTTTTGTCGCAGCTTCGCTCATTGCAAACTCCTTTTTGTTTCCTCATGCCGGCAAGGCAAATTTCCTGCAAACGACACGTCGAAGTCACCGAATGCGCGAACTCGCCACCGCATTTTAGGAGGTGCGTGCCAGATTGGGCCAAGGCCTAATGTTGCACTGCGAAACACACCTTTCAATGCCAATCTTCTTGGGCCAGTCCGCTCCTAATCGATTTGATCTCCTATGCGCGCCAGGCTTTCCTGACGGCCCAGCACGGCAAGCACGTCGAACACGCCGGGCGAGGTGCTGCGGCCGGTCAGCGCCGCCCGGAGCGGTTGTGCCACGGCGCCGAGCTTATACCCACCGGCCTGCGCAAACGCGCGGATCGAAGCCTCCGCCGAAGCGGCGCTCCACTCGCCCTGGACGGAAGACAATGCGCCATGCGCGCCGCGCAAAATCGCGCGCGCCTCGGTGTTGAGCAAGCCAGCCGCCTTATCGTCCAGCGGCAACGGGCGCTCGGCAAACAGGAAAGCCGCGCCGTCGACCAGCTCGACCAGGGTCTTTGCCCGCTCCTTCAGACCGGGCATGGCGGCAAGCAGTTGCGCCTTGCGCTTGTCGTCGAGCTTTGCCGAAAGGGCCGGGCCGCCTTCGAGATAGGGCAAGGTGGCGACGAAGATGTCGAATAGCGCATGGTCGTCCATCTTGCGCATATGGACGCCGTTCAGCGCCTCGAGCTTGGCGAAGTCGAAGCGGGCCGCGCCCTTGTTGACGTCGCCGATGTCGAACCAGGCGATCATGTCCTTGATCGACATCACCTCGTCGTCGCCATGGCTCCAGCCGAGCCTGGCCAGATAGTTGAGCAGAGCTTCCGGCAGATAACCCATGGCGCGATAGGCCTCGACGCCCAGCGCGCCGTGCCGCTTCGACAGCTTGGCGCCGTCGGCGCCGTGGATCAGCGGGATGTGCGACATCGACGGCACCGACCAGCCCATGGCATTGTAGATCACCGTCTGGCGCGCGGCGTTGGTCAGGTGATCGTCGCCGCGGATGATGTGGGTGACGCCCATATCATGGTCGTCGACGACGACGGCATGCATGTAGGTCGGGACGCCGTCGGAACGCAGGATGATGAAGTCGTCGAGATCCTTGTTCGGGAAGCGCACCTCGCCCTGCACGCGATCATGCACGACCGTCACGCCCTCGTTCGGCGCCTTGATGCGGATGGCGCCCTTGACGCCTGCAGGCGCCTCGGACGGATCGCGGTCGCGCCACTGGCCGTTGTAGCGCGGCGGCAGGCCCTTGGCGCGAGCCGCCTCGCGCATCGCCTCGAGCTCGGCCGGCGTTTCATAGGCGTAATAGGCCTTGCCCATGCGCACGAGCTCCTCGGCCACCTCGCGATGCCGCGCCGCGCGCTGGAACTGCGAAACGGCTTCGCCGTCCCAGGAGAGGCCAAGCCAGGTCAGTCCGTCGAGAATGGCAGCGGTCGCCGCCTCGGTGGAGCGTTCGCGGTCGGTGTCCTCGATGCGCAGCAGCATCTTGCCGCCCGTGTGCCTGGCGTAGAGCCAGTTGAACAGCGCGGTGCGCGCCCCGCCGATATGCAGGTAGCCTGTGGGCGAGGGGGCAAAACGGGTGACGACCTTGTCGGACATGGAACTCTCGAGGATGCACTGAAACGGCATATTCTGCGCGGGCTTTCGCGCAGGCTGCGTTCATGTAGCATAGGCGGTCTGGGGCGCAAGGGGCAGACCCGATGGCTGGACGTGGCCGGGGCGCGGAGGAGGGCGAGGAAACGACAGCGGGCGTCAGCGAACGCCTGATGTTTGCGCCTGCCACGCCCGCCGACGAAGTGCCGGTCACTCTTCCGGAATTCCGTCCGCCGGCTGAACCTCTACTGCCTGGAGCGCTACGCTCAGCTTCGCCGACAGCCGCCGCCGTCGGCCGAATCCGTAGGCAGCTTGGCCGGGCGTCGTTTCCCGCGCTGCGCCAAAGCATCACTGTCGCCGCCGCGACCGAGATCGACCGCGGCATCGGCTTCCTGCTGGTGCCGGTGTTCCTGGCCGCCGGCGTCATATACTACTTCTCGCTGAGCACTGAGCCGGATCTCTACAGGCCTCTGGCGGCGGTGGCTCTGATGGCCGTCTGCGCGGCGGTCTCGCGTTCCTGGCCGAGGACGCACCTGACCTTCATGGCGGCGCTTTTCTGCGCCCTGGGCTTTCTCGCGGCCAAAGCGGAAACCTGGCGAATGGCGACCCCGATGCTGGGCTCCGAAATCCAGACGCGGCTGACCGGCCGCCTCGTCGTCGCCGAGGCGATGGCCAACGGCCGTGTCCGGCTGACCATCGATCTCATTTCCACGGCGCATCCGAAGCTGCGCTACGCGCCGGACCGCGTCAGGCTGTCGGCGCGCAGGATTCCGCCCGACATGACAGCCGGATCGATGCTGACCGGCTATGCGAAGCTGCTGCCGCCGACGGGTCCGGTCCGGCCTGAAAGCTACGACTATTCCTTCGACAGCTACTTCAGCGGCATCGGCGGCAGTGGTTTTTTCCTGGGCGATCCAAAACGGATTGCGCCGTCTGCGGCCACGCCAGCGGAGGCATCCTTCGGCGCGCGCATTGCGTCGGCCGTGGAAAACGCGCGCGAGGGGATTGCCGACCATATCAGGAGCGCCATCGGTGGTTCCGAGGGCGAGATCGCGGCGGCGCTGATCGTCGGCGTGCGCGCCGGCATTCCGGACGCAATCAACGAGTCGATGCGACGGACCGGCATCTACCACATCATCTCGATCTCCGGCCTGCATATGGCGCTGGTCGCCGGCACGATCATGGTCCTGCTGCGCGGCGCCTTCGCGCTGTTTCCCGATTTCTCGTCGCGCCGGCCGGTGAAGAAATTTGCCGCGGCCATAGCGCTGATCTCGATCGCCGCCTATCTCGTGATCTCCGGCATCGTCGTGGCGGCCGAGCGGAGTTTCATCATGCTGGCGGTCATGCTTGTCGCCGTGCTCTTCGACCGGGCGGCGCTGACGATGCGCAACCTCGCGATCTCGGCGATCGCAGTCATCCTTGTCTCGCCCCATGAGGTGGTCGGACCGAGCTTCCAGATGTCCTTCGCCGCTACTGCGGCCCTGGTTGGCGCCTATGCCGGCTTTGCCGATTATCGCGCCGGCAAAACGAGCGTGCCGCCGGCAAAGCGTTCGCTTTTTGGTTTCTTATCGCGGAAGCTTGCGGCTGGGGTGGGGGGCGCCGCCTTAACCTCGCTCATCGCGGGCAGCGCGACATTGCTGTTCGCAATCTGGCACTTCCAGCGGGTGGCGCCGCTCAGCCTGCTGGCCAATCTGGCGGTCATGCCGATCGTCTCTCTGATCGTCATGCCGTTCGCCGTGTTGAGCGCGCTGGCCATGCCCTTCGGCTTTGACGGCCCTTTTCTCTATGTGATGGGCAAGGGGCTCACCGCAATGATCGCGATTTCGGCATGGATTTCCGAGCGCTCACCGGTCGATGCTGTCGGGCTCATCTCGATCCAGTCTGTGCTGCTGGCGACGATCGCGCTCGTCATCGCGACCATGGCCACCACCTGGCTGAGGCTGGCCGCCGTTCCGTTCGCGCTCGCCGCGCTTGTGGCCATCCCGCATGTCCGAACGCCCGATGTGCTCATTTCCGAGGACGCGCACCTGGTGGCCATGCCGATCGGCGGCGGCGAACTTGCCATCAACCGCGAACGCTCCAACGAGTTCACCACCGACAATTGGAAACGGGCGCTGAAAGCCGAGCAAATCGTGCCGCCGGAGACATTCGCCAAGGGGGCGCTCGACATCGCCGACCCCGTCGACCTGCCGGCGGGTTCGCCCTTCTACTGCATCGGCGATCTCTGCATCGGCCGGCATCCTTCCGGGGCGATCGTGGCGCTCGCCGAGACCCGCGACAGCGCCCGGGCGGCTTGCGGATTCGCGGACCTCATCGTCATCAACGACGCCACGGCCTACAGCCCATGCCGCGATCCGCGTGTGCTCGTCGTCACCAAGCGGCAATTGGCGCGCGACGGCAGCGCCGCCGTCTTCTTCGATCCGCAATCGGCAACCGCCCGGCCAGCCATCAGCTACGCGGTCCAAGAACCGTATCGGCCATGGCACGAGCAACGGAAATACGCGCGTGAGGCGAGGGGGCTGCCTCCGTACAAGAAACCGGAAAAAGCTGACTTCAAACCGGCGCCGGCTCAGTAACGCCGGATCAGCCCGACCAGCTTGCCCTGGACCTTCACCCGATCCGGTCCGAAGATCCGGGTCTCATAGGCCGGGTTGGCAGCCTCGAGAGCGATCGAGGCTCCCTTGCGACGGAAGCGCTTGAGCGTCGCTTCCTCGTCGTCTACGAGCGCCACCACGATCTCGCCCGGGCTTGCCGTGTTGGCGTTGCGGATGATGACGGTGTCGCCGTCGAAGATGCCGGCCTCGATCATCGAGTCGCCCTTGACCTCCAGCGCGTAGTGCTCGCCGCCGGTGATCATGTCCGGCGGCACGGTGATCGAATGCGTCTGGTGCTGGATGGCGTCGATCGGAACGCCGGCGGCGATGCGGCCCATCACCGGGATGGACACGGCCGAAACAGCGTCGTCGTCATTGCTCGGTGTCGGCGTACGCGAGGGGGCTGCCGGCTTGACCTGACGGCTGAGGTTGCCCTGGCCGCCTTGGATGACGCTTGGCGAAAACTTCTTAGCGGCGTTCAGGCCAGGCGCGATCGAGTCGGGCAGCCGCAAGACTTCCAACGCGCGCGCCCGGTTCGGCAGCCGGCGAATGAAGCCGCGCTCCTCCAGCGCCGTGATCAGACGGTGGATGCCGGACTTCGAGGCGAGGTCCAGCGCCTCCTTCATCTCGTCGAAGGATGGAGGAATCCCGCTCTCCTTCAGGCGTTCATGGATGAACATCAGGAGTTCATGTTGTTTGCGCGTCAGCATTGGCGGCCCCCACGGGTTCTGAAACCAGAATCAGAAAAACAAACCCAGAACAAACACTATCTGTTCCAGTTGTGTTCCGCAACCGTTTAAAGTTTAGTGAATTTGTTAGGGCCGCCGAAACAATGTTGCATCCGAGGCGCCCTGGCCGCTGCCAGGAGCGCAGTGGCATTGATTCTGCTCGATTTTGCAACGCTGCTTAAATGGAAACGCGGGGCGGCGCCATCACGAAACTGCCGGGTGGGGTCGCGTGGGCCGCCCACCGCGCATGCGATACCTTGAACGAAACGAACCCAAAATGCCAACTTCGGCGATTTGCCGGTTCACGGTTCTCGCCGTCTATGGACCAGCTAACACAGGACGAAAGGTTCTTGCCCCGACGCCGACGGTGGTGAGACAACCGCTCTTGGCCAGCCATGAGAGGCGGCATGCCGAAATGGAGGCGGTAGCATAATGGAGGGAATTCCTGGTCTCGCCGAGATCGAGGCGATGGACGCCGCGGATCCGCTGCGCGCCCTGCGCGATCGTTTCGTCCTGCCGGAAGGGGTGATCTATCTCGACGGGAATTCGTTGGGAGCGGCCTCGCACGCCGCATTCGACGAGCTGCGCAAGGCAGCCAACGAGGAGTGGGCGCATGACCTCATTCGTGCCTGGAACAAGGATGGATGGTTCGACATGCCGGTCGAGCTGGGCGACCAGATCGGGCGGCTGATCGGCGCCGCGCCGGGCCAGACCGTGGTCTGCGACACAACATCGATCAACATCTACAAAGTGCTGCACGCGGCGATGGCGATGCGGCCGGGCCGAACCGTGATCGTCGCCGAGGGCGACAGTTTTCCGACCGATCTCTATATGGCCGAAGGGGTGGCCTCGACCGGAAAGGATACCGTCCTGCGCCTGGCCGGCGTGGACGCGCCGACCGTCGAGGAACTGATCGACGAACGCACTGCGGCGGTGCTGGTCAACCACGTCAATTACAAGTCCGGCGAGTTGCGCGACATGGCGGCGCTTACGCGCAAGGCGCATGACGCCGGTGCGCTGATGGTATGGGATCTCTGCCACAGCGCTGGCGCCATGCCGGTCGAGCTAGACCGAGCGAACGCCGATTTCGCGGTCGGCTGCACCTATAAATATCTCAATGGCGGGCCTGGTTCTCCCGCCTTCATCTACGCGGCCGAGAGGCATCTTGCCGATGTGCGGCAGCCGCTCAGCGGGTGGTGGGGCCATGCGCGGCCGTTCGCCTTCGAGCAGGCCTATGCGCCGGGCACCGGCATCCGCCGATTCCTGTGCGGCACACAGCCGGTCCTGTCAATGCGGGCGCTCAAGGGCGCGCTCGACGTCTGGAACGGCGTCGACCTGGCGGCGGTGAGGAGGAAGAGCATCGCGCTGGCCGATCTGTTCATCGAACTCGTCGAGGCAAGATGCGGAGGTTACGATCTTGCTCTCGAAAGTACCCGCGATGGCGCCAAACGCGGCAGCCAGATTTCATTCATTCACCCGCATGGATATCAGATCATGCGGGCCTTGATCGAACGCGGCGTGATCGGCGATTTTCGGGCGCCGTCCACCATGCGCTTCGGCTTCACGCCGCTCTATGTCGGCTACAGCGACGTGTGGCGCGCCGTGGAGGTGCTTGAAGACATCCTGCGAACCGGCGCCTGGCGAGAAGCGCGCTTCGCCGTCAAGACGACCGTCACCTGAGTTTTGAGTCGGCGATGCCAAGAAAATCCACTCAACATTGACCTGATCGCGGGAGGGGCCGGTGCTCGAACACCGTATTGCCGACTGGAACGACGCCTATGCCAATGGCGCGAACATCGCCGGCGGCGATCGTTGGCCGGCGGCGTGGGATCGACCGGCGCAGGCATTTCGCGAAAAGCTGCTGGCACAGGGCAGGGCGCGGCTCGATATCGCGTATGGCGAAGCGCCGCGCAACCGGCTCGACCTGTTTCTCCCGCCAGCGACGCCAAAGGGGCTCGTCATGTTCATTCACGGCGGCTACTGGATGGGGTCGGACCGGGCGTCCTGGTCTCATCTGGCCGGAGGCGCGGTCGGCCACGGCTTCGCCGGCGCAATGCCCTCCTACACGCTTTGCCCGAAGATCAGGATCAGGGGCATCGTCGGCGAGGTCTCGGCCGCGATCGAGAGGGCGGCAGCCATGGTCGATGGTCCGCTGATGCTGACCGGGCACTCGGCCGGTGGACATCTCGTCAGCCGCATGGTGACCGCAACCTCGCCGCTGTCATCCGACGTGGCGCGGCGCATATGCCAGGTCGTTTCGATTTCAGGCCTGCACGACCTTCGGCCTCTGATGCTCACCGCGCTGAACGAGACCCTCAACATCGACGAGCACGAAGCGTCGACCGAAAGCCCGGCATTGCTGTGGCCCCGGCAGGGAACCCGCATCACTTGTTGGGCCGGCGGCGGCGAGCGTTCGGAATTCCTGCGCCAGAGCGCGTTGCTTGCCAATATCTGGACCGGGCTTGGTGCCGCCACGGGTTCAGTGGTCGAGCCGGATCGGCATCATTTCAATGTCGTCGACGGTCTCGCCGATCCCGATCATCCCCTGACCCGCACGCTCGTCGGCGAATAGCGATCGACTTCGTCGACGCATAGACGATCGAGTTCAGCGGAGCATCAGAACGTTGCATTCGTCGCCGGCCTGTGCGGCCGGCGCGAAGGGCTCGCGCACGATCAGGCCGTTGGCGTCGGCGAGCATGCGCAGCATCGAGGAGTCCTGGATGCCGAAAGGGGTTGCGACCAGCGTGCCGGCGTCCTCGCGCACGACGGCGCGCACGTAGTCCTGTCTGAGGTCGTTGGCCTGCATCCCGGCGCCTAGCCGGGCCGTTCGTACGTCCTGCCTGTGATCGCGGCCGCCGAGGCGAGCGAGCAGCGGCTTCAGGAAGAGCTGTGAGCAGACGATGCTGGCCACCGGGTTGCCGGGCAGGCCGATGCAGCGGACATCGCCAAGCCGGCCGAACATCAGCGGCTTGCCGGGGCGCATGGCGATCTTCCAGAAATCGAGCTTCATGCCTTCGCCGGTGAGCACGTCATGGATCAGGTCGTGATCGCCGACCGAGGCGCCGCCGAGCGTGACGATGACGTCGGCGTTCGCCGCGACCGCTTTCCTGACCAGCGCGGCGATCGCCTCCTTGCGGTCGGCGGCAATGCCGAGATCGAGCGTGCGCGCGCCGACCGACTGGGCCGCGGCGGCGACGCCATAGGCGTTGGACGAAATGATCTGGTCGGGGCCGGGCGTGCTGCCCGGCGGCAGCAGTTCGTCGCCGGTGGCGATGATCGCGACCAGCGGCTGCCGCACGACCTTCAAGGCAGGGTGGTTGGCCGACGCCGCCAGCGAAAGGGCTGCCGCGTCTAGCACTCGCCCCTTTTCGAGCAGCGCATCGCCCTGGCCGAAGTCGAGCCCGCGGCGGCGGACATTGCGTCCTTCCGCTGTCGGCTCCGTCACCTCGATCTTGCCGCCGCCGAGATCGCGGACGTTTTCCTGGATGACGATGGTGTCGGCGCCTTCAGGCAGCGGCGCGCCGGTGAAGATGCGCACGGCCTGGCCTTCGCCGACGGTGCCGGAAAAGCCGCGCCCGGCAGGCGCCATGCCTGTCACTTCGAGTTGCGCCGGCGCTGACGCGACGTCGGCGGAACGCGCGGCATAGCCATCCATCGCCGAAGCGTTGAAAGGCGGCTGCGTGCGCAGCGCCACAACCGGTTCCGCCAGGACCCGCCCCGCCGCTTGCGCGAGCGGAACGCTCTCGCCGGGCAAAGGCGCCGCGCCGTCGAGCAGGCGTTCGAGCGCTTCGGCGACCGGAACCAGCGCCATCAGGGATCCACCTTGTAGTCGCCGGATTTGCCGCCGGTCTTCTCGACCAGCCGGATGCCGGAAATCACCATGCCGCGGTCCACGGCCTTGGCCATGTCGTAGATGGTGAGGCAGGCGACCGAGGCGGCGGTGAGCGCCTCCATCTCCACGCCCGTCTTGCCGGTGACGCGGGCAAGCGCCGTGACCTTGAGACCAGGCAATGCATGGTCCGGCTCGATTTCGACGGCAACCTTGGTCAGAAGCAGCGGATGGCAAAGCGGAATCAGCTCATGCGTCTTCTTCGCCGCCATGATGCCTGCGATGCGGGCGGTGCCCAGCACGTCGCCTTTCTTGGCATCGCCGGCCAGGATCATCTGAAGCGTTTCAGGACGCATCGCGACGAAACCTTCGGCGATCGCCGTGCGCGTCGTCTCGGCCTTGTCGCCGACGTCGACCATGTTGGCTTCGCCCTTGGCGCCAAGATGGGTGAGCGCCATGCTCAGACCGCCTCGGCCGCTGCCTTGCCCGTGAGCAGAAGCCTGGTCGCGGCGGCCACGTCCGCCTGCCGCATCAGGCTCTCGCCGACAAGGAAGGCGCCGATGCCGGTCTTCCGCATCCTGAGGCAGTCATCGTGGGTGAAGATGCCGCTCTCGCTGACGAGCAGGTAGCCGCCCGGCACCATTGGCGCCAGCCGCTCAGAGGTCGCAAGGCTGGTCTCGAAGGTCCGCAAATTGCGGTTGTTGATACCGATCAGCCGCGACGACAGTTTCAGCGCACGCTCCGTTTCGGCCTCGTCATGCACCTCGATCAGCGCGTCCATCCCGAGCTCGAAGGCAATGGCTTCCAATTCGCTCGCCAGAGCATCGTCCACGCTCGCCATGATGATCAGGATGGCGTCCGCGCCCCAGGCTCGCGCCTCGTAGACCTGGTAAGGGTCGAACAGGAAATCCTTACGCAACGCGGGCAGGGACACCGCCTTGCGCGCGTTGGTGAGAAATTCCGGAGCGCCCTGGAAAGACGGGGCGTCTGTCAGCACCGAAAGGCAGGCGGCGCCACCTTTCTGATAGGCCTGCGCCAATGACGGCGGGTCGAAATCGGCGCGGATAAGGCCCTTGGAAGGGCTGGCCTTCTTGACCTCGGCGATCAGGCCGAAGCTCCCCGCCCTGCGCTTTGCCTCAAGCGCCGCCAAAAAACCGCGCGTCGCACCGGCATCCTTCGCCCGCGCCTTGATCTCGGCCAGCGGTATCTTCGCCTTCGCCGCCGCGATCTCGTCGCGCTTATAGGCTTCGATCTTGCGCAGGATATCCGACAAGGCCTTATCCGTTCGAAATCTCGATGAGCTTGTCCAGAACGCCAAGCGCGCGGCCGCTGTCGATCGCTTGCGCCGCCGCCGCGATGCCGTCG
>JAFKFE010000846.1 GCA_017308345.1 Alphaproteobacteria bacterium
ACCCTTGATGCGCGGCACGTTGACGAAGCCGGCCGCGCAGCCCCTCAGCACGCCGCCCGGGAAAGAGAGCTTCGGCACTGACTGCCAGCCGCCCTCGGTGATGGCTCGCGCGCCATAGCCGATGCGCTTGGCGCCCTCGAAGGTGCCGGCGATCGCCGGATGCGTCTTGAAGCGCTGGAACTCCTCGAAAGGCGACAGATAGGGGTTCTTGTAGTTCAGATGGACGACGAAGCCGACCGCCACCTGGTTATCCTCGAGATGGTAGAGGAAGGAGCCGCCGCCGGTCTTCATGTCGAGCGGCCAGCCGAAGGAGTGTTGAACGAGACCCGGCTTGTGGTTCTCGGGCTTGACCTGCCACAGTTCCTTGAGGCCGATGCCGAACTTGCCCGGCTCGCGGCCATCGGCAAGCCGATACCTGGCGATGAGTTGCTTGGCGACCCAGCCGCGCGCGCCCTCGCCGATCAGCACATATTTGCCCATCAGCGCCATGCCGGGCGCGTAGGCCGGGCCATGGGTGCCGTCCTTCTCGACGCCCATGTCGCCGGTGATCACGCCGGTGACGGCGCCGGCGTCGTTGTAGACGAGGCTGGCCGCGGCGAAGCCCGGATAGATCTCGACGCCCAGCGCCTCGGCCTTGGTCGCCAGCCAGCGGCAGACATTGCCGAGCGAGACGATGTAGTTGCCGTGGTTGTTCATCAGCGGCGGCATCAGGAAGTTCGGCAGGCGGAACGAGCCGGCGGGGCCGAGCACCAGGAAATGGTCCGCCGTCACCGGCGTCTTGAATGGATGATCGCTTTCCTCGCGCCAGCCGGGCAGCAGGCGGTCGATGCCGATCGGATCGACGACCGCGCCGGAGAGGATATGCGCGCCGACCTCGCCGCCCTTTTCCAGCACGACGACGGAAAGCTCGGGATTGACCTGTTTCAGCCGGATCGCGGCGGCAAGGCCGGCGGGACCCGCGCCGACGATCACCACGTCGAATTCCATGCTCTCGCGTTCGATTTCGCTCATTGGCCCCTCACTGGCTCGCCATGTTCTCGCATTCTGCTGGCTCACGCGCTGCATAGCGCATCAATTCGCGACGCGAAATCGGCGCTGACGTGACAACGCCGATTTCGACACAAAGTCGCGGTTTTCCCTACGACAAGACTGC
>JAFKFE010000847.1 GCA_017308345.1 Alphaproteobacteria bacterium
GCCTGGTCGCTGAAGCTGATCGGACTGGGCTACGGGCTCGCCGCCGGCATCGCCATGGGCCTGGGGCTGGCTGTCGCGATCGGCGCCTTCAACGGCTTCGCCATCTCCATCATTGGCATCCCCGCCTTGTTCACCACGCTGGCGTCCGGAACCCTGGTCTATGGCGTTGGACGATGGCTGATGCTCGACGGCATCATCACCTACGCGCCCGACAATCAGCCGTTCCTGCTCGCGCTCGGACAAGGAGAACTGCTGGGCATCCCGGTGCCGCTGGTGATCTTCGCTGTGGTCGCGGTGCTCGGCCATTTCATCCTGTCGCGCACCTCGGCCGGCCGCTTCGTCTATGCGTTCGGCGACAACGCCGAGGCGGCAAGGTTGACCGGCGTCTCGGTGCGCGTGCTGACCATCGGCCAATATGCCTTTTCGGCGGCGGTCGCCTTTCTGGCCGGGCTGGTCACAGCGGGTTCGGTCGCCTCGATCAACACCAACGTATTCAGCTCCAGCCTGATCTTCGACGTGCTGCTGATCGTCGTATTGGGCGGCGTGAGCCTCAGCGGCGGCCGCGGCTCCATTGCCAGCGTGCTCGCTGGGACGGCGCTTATCGGCACGCTGCTGAATGCCATGATCCTTCTGGACGTCCAGGGCGACGTCCAGAACATCGTCAAGAGCGTGGTGCTTCTCGGCGCCATCACACTCGATCGCAAGCTGCATCCTCGCGACGAGGAGACGGCCAGGCAGGGAGATCTGTAGGGGTAACGCCTTCCTCGACACGATCCCACAACCAAGGCGCATCATCTCGGGAGGATAAGATGACGTTGATGAGTAAATGCAGCCGGCTATCGAAGCCGATTGCGCTGATGTTCACCGCCTTGTTCGGCATCGCTGCGGTGCCGGCGAATGCCGCCGACGGCGGCGTTCAGTTGAAGGAGCAGTACACCAAGGCTATCGAAGGCAAGACCATCGCCTTTCTGCCGATGACCCTGGGCGCGCCGCTGATGGACACCTGGGAATATGTCATCCGCACTGAGGCCGAGCGCAGCAACATGAAGTACTCGGTCAAGGACCCGGCGTGGAACAGCACGGCGCTTGCCCAGGCTTTCGAGGGCGCGATCCGCGCTGGCGGCAAGGGTGTCACCCAAAGCTTGAAAGCC
>JAFKFE010000184.1 GCA_017308345.1 Alphaproteobacteria bacterium
ACGTGCCGTCGACCTGGAACTGGTCGGCTTTCTTGATAGGCCGCAACCAGATGGCCTATGCCGCCGCAGCGGTGCTGGCCGGCGGCAATGTCCGCGTCGGCCTGGAAGACAATCTGTGGCTGGACAAGGGCGTGCTGGCCACCAACGCGCAGCTGGTCGAGCGCGCGGCGAGCATCGTCACCAATCTCGGCGCCAGGATCCTCGGGCCGGAGGAAGTGCGCAAGAAGCTCAATCTCACCAAGCGGGCACCGATCGCGGCTGCGGCGTAAGGCGGGCGCTGGTCATGGCTGATACCGTCAAATTCACGGCGATGAAGGATGGTGACAGGGAAGACTACGAATTCCTGACCGCCCATGAGATCGACTATGCCGCCAAGACCGGTGACCGGCTGCTCGACGCGCTCGTGCAGCTCGACGAGGGCCTATCGGGCTACAAGATCACCCGCCTCGGCCACTCGCTGCAGGCAGCGACGCGCGCCTGGCAGGATGGCGCCGACACCGACTGGATCGTCTCGGCGCTGCTGCACGACATCGGCGACATCTATGCGCCCTACAACCACGACGAATACGCCGCCACGATCCTGAAACCCTTCGTGCGCGAGCAATGCACCTGGGTGGTGGAAAAGCACGGCGACTTCCAGCGCCTCTATTACGCGCATCACCTCGGCGGCAACCGGCACGCCCGCGAGCGATTCGCCGGCCATCCCTATTTCGACGACTGCGACCAGTTCTGCGAGCGCTGGGACCAGTCGAGCTTCGACCCCGACTACGAGACGCTGCCGGTCGAGTTCTTCCGGCCCTTCGTGCTCGAGGTCTTCGCACGCAAGGCCTACGACCCGGCGGTGATCCGCGCCGGCGAACGCGTGGCCCTTGCCGATCCCGAAACAGCCAAGACGAGAACCGGAGCCTGACCATGAGCATCATCAACAAGGCGGCCGCCATCGGCGGCGGCGTGATCGGCGCCGGCTGGGTGGCCAGGCTTCTGCTCAACGGCATCGACGTGTCGATCTTCGATCCCGATCCGGAAGCGTCGCGCAAGGTCGGCGAGGTCATGAAGGGCGCGCGGCGCGCCTACAAGCAGATGCTGCCCGGCGGCCTGCCCAAGGAAGGCAAGCTCACCTTCGCCAAGACCATCGCCGAGGCGGTCGCCGATGCCGACTTCATCCAGGAAAGCGTGCCGGAGCGGCTCGACCTCAAGCACAAGGTGCTGGCCGAGATCGACGCGCATGCGCCGGCCAATGCGATCGTCGGCTCGTCGACCTCCGGCATCAAGCCGACCGACATGCAGGTGGCGATGAAGAAGCATCCGGAGCGGTTGGTCGTCGGCCATCCGTTCAACCCGGTCTATCTGCTGCCGCTGGTCGAGATCGTCGGCGGCGAGCAGACTTTCCCGGAGGCGATCGAGGTCGCCAAGGAACTCTACGCCTCGATCGGCATGAAGCCGGTGGTGGTGCGCAAGGAGATCGAGGCCTTCGTCGGCGACCGCCTGCTCGAGGCCGCCTGGCGCGAGGCGCTGTGGCTGGTCAAGGATGGTATCTGCACCGTCGAGGAACTCGACGACATCATGCGCTATTCCTTCGGCCTGCGCTGGGCGCAGATGGGCATGTTCCAGGTCTACCGCGTCGCCGGCGGCGAGGCCGGCATGCGCCACTTTATGGCGCAGTTCGGGCCGTGCCTGAAATGGCCGTGGACCAAGCTGATGGACGTGCCGGAGTTCAATGACGAGCTCGTCGACCTGATCGCCACCCAGTCGGACGAGCAGGCGCACGGCCTGTCGATCCGCGAGCTGGAGAAGATCCGCGACGACAATCTGGTCGCGATCATGGAAGCGCTGTCGAGGCAGAACAAAGGCAAGGGCTGGGGCGCCGGCGCGCTGCATAAGGACTACACGAAGCAGCTCGCCAAGCTGGCGGCGAAGAAGACCCCAGCCAAGGCACCCGCAAAGGCCAAGCCCGCGAAGAAGGCCGCGAAGCCGGCAAAGGCTGAAAAGCCGACAAAAGCCGGGAAGGCCGACAAGGCGAAGAAGAGCAAAAAGAAAGGCTGAGCCATGCATTTCGGTCTTTCCGAGGAACAAAAGCTCATCGTCGAGACGACGCGGGCCTTCGTCGAGAACGAGCTTTACCCGCATGAGCGCGAGGTGGAGCGTACCGGCGAGCTGCGCCGCGAGCTGATCGACGAATTGAAGGCCAAGGCGATCGACGCCGGGCTCTACGCCGCCAACATGCCGGCCGATGTCGGCGGCGCCGGCCTCGATACGGTAAGCTGGCTGCTCTACGAGAAGGAGCTTGGCCGCGCCAATTACGCGTTGCACTGGACCTGCGTGGCGCGGCCGTCGAATATCCTGCTCGCCGGCACGCCGGAGCAGCGCGAGAAATACCTCTTCCCCTGCATCCGCGGCGAGAAGTGGGACTGTCTGGCGATGACCGAGCCCGGCGCCGGCTCCGACCTGCGCGGCATGAAGGCGACCGCCGTGCAGGACGGCTCGGACTGGGTGCTCAACGGCACCAAGCATTTCATCAGCCACGCCGACATCGCCGACTTCGCCATCGTCTTCATGGCGTCGGGCGAAGAGGATTCGCCGCGCGGCAAGCGCAAGAAGATCACCGCCTTCTTCGTCGACAAGGGCACCAAGGGTTTTTCGGTGCGCGACGGCTACCGCAACGTCTCGCATCGCGGCTACACCAATTCGATCCTCGAATTCGATGATTGCCGGCTGCCGGCGAGCCAGATCCTGGGCGAAGTGCACAAGGGCTTCGAAGTCGCCAACTCGTGGCTTGGCGCCACGCGACTGCAGGTCGGCGCCACCTGCCTCGGCCGCGCCGAGCGGGCGCTGTCGCATGCCATCGAATATGCCGCGCAGCGCCAGCAGTTCGGCCAGCAGATCGGCAAGTTCCAGGGCGTCTCCTTCAAGCTCGCCGACATGGCGACCGAGCTGAAGGCCGCCGACCTGATGGTGTTCGAAGCCGGCTGGAAGTACGATCAGGGCACCGTCACCGATCAGGACATGGCGATGGCCAAGCTGAAGGCCACGGAGATGCTGGCTTTCGTCGCCGACGAAGCCATCCAGATCCATGGCGGCATGGGGCTGATGGACGACCTGCCCCTGGAACGTATCTGGCGCGACGCGCGCGTGGAGCGCATCTGGGAAGGCACGTCGGAAATCCAGCGCCACATCATTTCGCGGGCGCTGCTGCGGCCGTTCGGGGCGTGAAAAGAAAAGACAGCACATGCATAAGCTTGAACGTCTCCTGCGCCCGAAATCGATCGCCGTGTTCGGTGGGGCGCAGGCCGCCGCAGTCGTGGCGCAATCGATCAAGATGGGCTTTGCCGGCGAGATCTGGCCGGTGCACCCGACCAAGGACGAGGTCGCCGGCCGCAAGGCCTACCGCTCCGTCGCCGACCTGCCTGGCGCGCCGGACGCCGCCTTCGTCGGCGTCAACCGGCATCTCACCATCGAGGTGATCAAGGCGCTGGCCGAGCGCGGCGCCGGCGGCGCCGTCTGCTTCGCCGCCGGCTTCCTGGAGACCGAGGCCTATGACGAGGACGGCGAGCGGCTGCAGGCCGAGCTCGTCGCCGCCGCCGGCCAGATGCCGATCATCGGCCCGAACTGCTACGGCCTGATCAACTATGCCGACGGCGCTCTCCTGTGGCCCGACCAGCATGGCGGCATCCGTCTGGCCGAAGGCGGCAAGGGCGTGGCCATCATCACTCAATCGTCCAACATCGCCATCAACATGACGATGCAGAAGCGCGGCCTGCCGATCGCTTTCCTGATGACGGCGGGCAACCAGGCGCAGACCGGCCTTTCGGAAATGGCGCTGGGGCTGATCGAGGACGAACGCGTCACCGCGCTCGGCCTGCATATCGAGGCCTTCGATTCGGTAGCCGGCTTCGAGAAGCTGGCGGCACGGGCGCGCGAATTGAAAAAGCCGATCATCGCCATGAAGGTCGGCCGGTCAGAGCAGGCAAGGCAGGCGACGGTGTCGCACACCGCTTCGCTCGCCGGCTCGGACGCCGCCTCCGGCGCCTTCCTGAAGCGGCTCGGCATCGCGCGTGTCGATTCGATCCCCGCCTTCATCGAGGCGCTCAAGCTCCTGCACATCACCGGACCTTTGCCAGGCTACAAGCTCTCGTCGATGAGCTGCTCGGGCGGCGAGGCTTCCGTGATGGCCGACAGCGCCGAGGGCCGCCTCGTCAATTTCCCGGCGCTGACTGCCGAGCACCGCGCGCATGTCAAATCGACGCTCGGGCCGCTGGTCGCGGTCGCCAATCCGCTCGACTACCACACCTTCATCTGGAACAACGAGCCTGCGATGACCGCTACCTTCACCGCGATGGTGTCGGGCGGCTTCGACTTGAACATGCTGGTGCTCGACTTCCCGCGCCCCGACCGCTGCTCCGACGTCGACTGGTGGGCGACGCTGCGCGCCTTCGAAGCGGCGCTCAAGACCAACAAGGCGCAGGGCGCGATCGTTTCCTCGCTGCCGGAAAACCTGCCGGAGGAATACACCGCCGGCCTGATGGCGCGCGGCATGGTGCCGTTGTTCGGCATTTCCGAAGCCATGGACGCCGCCCAGGCCGCGGCCTTCATCGGCTGGGCCTGGCGCGAGCCGCAGGCGCAGCCGGTCGATACCACGGCGGCGGGCCTGTCCGACGGCGCGCATGTGACTCCGGACGAGGCCGAGGCCAAGGCAAGACTGATCGAGGCAGGCCTGCCGGTACCGAAGGGCGAACGCGCTTCCAACGCGGTCGAGGCGGTGATCTCTTCCATGACGCTGGGCTTCCCGGTGGCGCTCAAGGCGCTCGGCGTCACCCACAAGTCGGAAGTCGGCGCGGTGCGACTGAACCTCAAGGACGCCGAATCCGTCAGCGCCGCCGCGCATCACCTTTTGCCGCTCGGCACCGGGCTCTATGCCGAGCGCATGGTGCGCGACGGCGTCGCCGAGCTGATCGTCGGCTTCACCCGCGATCCGATGTTCGGCGTCGTGATGACACTCGGCACCGGCGGCGTGCTGGTCGAGCTTCTGCGCGACAGCGTGACCCTGATGCTGCCGGCGACGCGCGACGATATCGAGGCGGCATTGCGGGGCTTGAAGCTCTATCCTCTGCTCGAAGGCTATCGCGGCCGGCCCAAGGCCGACGCGAACGCCGCCATCGACGCCATCGCCGGCATTGCCGGTTTCGTGCTGAAGAACGAAGGCGAGATCGAGGAGCTCGACATCAACCCGCTGATCGTCTGCGCCGAAGGCAAGGGCGCCTGGATCGCGGATGCCCTGCTGGTGCTTGGAGAAAAGAAGAATGGCTGACGTCATCACCACCCGCCGCGAAGGCGCCATCCTCGAGGTCACGCTCGACCGGCCGAAGGCCAATGCCATCGACCTCAAGACCTCGCGGCTGATGGGCGAGACCTTCAAGGCGTTCCGCGACGATCCGGAATTGCGTGTGGCTATCGTCAAGACTGCCGGCGACAAGTTCTTCAGCGCCGGCTGGGACCTGAAGGCGGCCGCCGCCGGCGATGCCGTCGACGGCGACTATGGCGTCGGCGGCTTCGCGGGGCTGCAGGAATTGCGCGACCTCAACAAGCCGGTGATCGCCTGCGTCAACGGCATGGCGGTCGGCGGCGGCTTCGAGCTGGCGCTGTCCTGCGACCTCATCTATGCCTCCGATCATTCCTCCTTCGCGCTGCCCGAGATCCGCGCCGGCACCCTGGCCGACGCGGCGACCATCAAGCTGCCGAAGCGCATTCCCTACCACATCGCCATGGACCTCCTGTTCACCGGCCGCTGGATGGATGTCGCCGAGGCGCATCGCTGGGGCCTGGTCAACGAAGTGCTGCCCAAGGACAAGCTCGAAGATCGCGTCTGGGAGATCGCCCGTTTGCTCGCCGGCGGCCCGCCGCTGGTCTTCGCCTCCATCAAGGAGACGGCGCGCGTGGCCGAGGCGCTGACCTTCCAGGACGCCATGAACAAGGTGACGCGCCGCCAGCTCAGGACCGTCGATATCCTCTATGGGTCCGAGGACAACATGGAAGGGTTCCGGGCGTTTGCCGAAAAGCGCGACCCGGTTTGGAAGGGACGATAACGTCGGATATGACGGCGCGAGGCACCCCGGGCTCGACCTCTCCAATCGATGCAACCAGCATGACCGACTACAAAACCCTCATCGACGCCGAGACCTGGGCCTTCATCGAGAAGACCAACTCCTATTATCCGCCCGACACGATCGACTACACGATCGAACAACAGCGCGCGATCTACGACAGGATGTGCCGGGAATTCTTTGCCGGCTACCCAAATGGCGTGACCACCGAAACCAGCGCAATAGTCACGCCGACGAACAGCATCCCAATCCGCGTCTATCGCAACGCTTCGGCAAACAAGGCCGCCGTGGTGCTCTATATCCATGGCGGCGGTTTCATCCTTGGCGGGCTGGATAGCCATGACGATGTCTGCGCCGAACTTTGCGCCCGCACCGGCTTCGAGGTGGTTTCCGTCGACTACCGGCTGGCGCCGGAGCATCTGCATCCGGCGGCCTTCGACGACGCCATGAACGCCTTCGAATGGGCGGCAAGGAACTACGACCGCCCGGTCGTACTGTGCGGCGACAGCGCCGGCGGCAATCTCTGCGCGGCCGTCGCGCATGCGACGCGCGGCCATGTGAAGAAGCCGGCCGGCCAGGTGCTGATCTATCCCGGCCTTGGCGGCGACCATTCGCGCGGCTCCTATGTTACGCACGCCGACGCGCCGATGCTGACGGTGCGCGACCTCGACTTCTACAGGCATATCCGCACCGGCGGCATCGACCGTACAGGCGACATCACGCTCTATCCGCTCGCCGACGCCGATTTCACCAATCTGCCGCCGACGGTGCTGATCACCGCCCAGTGCGACCCGCTGTCGTCCGACGGCGAGGCCTATCGCGATCGTGTCGTCGCTGCCGGCGGGCAGGCATATTGGCAGGAGGAGCCGGGCCTGGTGCACGGCTATCTCAGAGCCCGTCACGCCGTCGGCCGGGCACGCGCCAGCTTCACCCGCATCGTCGACGCGGTGTCGGCGCTCGGCCGGGGCGAGTGGGCGTGGTGATCGTTCGCCAGACGAACGAGCCTGCCTGAGGCACCCCCGGCGGGAGAAGCGTCTCTCGTGTGAGGTGGAAAAATCTGACGGCTCGCCGCCTCTGTGAAATGACGAACAGTTCCAGCCGCCGCTTTCGATGAACCTTTCCGCTCCGGCCCGCGACTGACGGCCAGGCGCCGCAATCATGCGGCCCGGAAAGGGAAAGCCCCATGACCAGAAACCCAGAGACTCCACGGTCTCCGGGAACAACGGGAGTCCGGCGCGACCACCGCCTTCGGGAAGGCGTCGACGCGCTGGGCTTCCGGCTGATTCCGTTGACCCTGCGTAACAGCCGGCGTATCGTCACAAAGAGGAAAGCAGACAATTCGATCGGGGAAGAACGTGCTGGAACGCCGCGCCTTGCCCTGGTTGGCGCGGCGGCACAGAACGTCTCTCCCATAGGCTTCGGGGGGAGTTCTATGTCTTGCGACCGCGGCTCGCTAGTATCCTTGCGCGCAATCCATTTGCGCCGCGCAATCGCCACAAGCAGCGGAATTCTCGCCTTGGCGCTGTCCGCCGGACTCTGGCTCGGCGGCGTGGCAAAGGCGCAGGAAACCCAGATCATCTATCCCGGCTCGATGGCGGTTACCGGCTTTCCCGGCACCGTGATCCCGAATTTCGACCAGGGGCTGCCGCCCGGCGTCGACCCGGTCGACGAAACCTTCATCGACACATCACGCGCCTCGCTGCGCGTTTTCGACGTGTCCAACCTCGGCGGCCCGGCCTCGGGGCAGCTCGTCAACACGCCGCCGCCCTTCGAGGTGACTGCCGGCCAGATCGGCGAGGTCTTCGGCCTGACCTATGACGACGGCGTGCGCGATGGCGTGCCGTCGGGCATTCCGAACCTCTATGCGGCGGCGACCTCGCTGCACGGTGTCGAGATCGTCACGCCGGACGCCGACGATGACGGGCGTCCGGAACGGCAGCGTCGCGGCACGGCCGGTGCCACCTTCATGGACGGCCAGTTCGGCACCGAGAATGGCGGCGGTCCGGGCACGATCTGGAAGATCGACGGCATTTCCGGCGCGGTCTCGAAATTCGCCGACATCGACACCAACAGCGGGCCGGGCATCGGCAACCTCGCCTTCGACCCGATCCACCGCCAGTTCTTCGCCTCGGATCTCGACACCGGGCTGATCC
>JAFKFE010000848.1 GCA_017308345.1 Alphaproteobacteria bacterium
CCGATCACCATCGGCCCCCGCGTCGTCCAGATGATCGCCGCCGGACAGGTCCGGCCTGAAAAAATAATAACGGGCCGGGTGACGATGGCCGATGCCATCACCCGAGGCTTCGATACGCTTGCACGCCCGGACCAGGACCATCTGAAGGTTCTCATCGCAGTCGCGGCCTAGACCCGTCGGCATCACCACTTTCATTGATAAAGGAGAAAGAACAATGGGCCGTCTCGAGGGCAAGGTCGTGCTTGTGACCGGTGCAGCACAAGGTATTGGCGCGGCGATCGGAAATCTCTTCGCCGCCGAGGGCGCGGTGCTTTACCTGACCGATGTCCAATCGTCACCGAAGGCAGAGCTGCAGTCCGGCACGGAATATCGTCGGCTCGACGTTTCGAAAGAAGATGATTGGCGCGCTGTCGTCTCGGAGATCGTCGAGCGTCACGATCGCCTTGATGTCCTCGTGAACAATGCCGGCATTGTCGAGCACTATGGCCAGATCGACGCCACCAGCACCGAAGCCTGGCACCGTGTCATCTCGGTCAACCAGACGGGAACCTTCTTCGGCATGCGCGAGATCGTCCCCGTCATGAAGCGCAACGGCGGGGGATCCATCGTGAACTTCTCCTCGATCTGGGGCACCACCGGCGCCGCCGGAGCGGCCCCTTATCAAGCCGCAAAGGGAGCGGTCCGCACCATGACAAAGAACGCGGCCATCAGCTACGCCAAGGACAACATCCGGGTAAATTCCGTCCATCCCGGCATCATCTGGACGCCCCTGATCGAAGGCCAGAGCAAGGAGATGAATGAGAGCATCATCGCTGTCACGCCGATGGGGCGTGCAGGCAGGCCAGACGAAATCGCCTTTGGTGTGCTCTATCTGGCAAGCGACGAATCCTCCTTCGTGACGGGCCTGGAGCTGAACATAGATGGCGGCTACCTGGCACAGTGATCGATGCTGGCTTCTCTTTTGCGAATCTGTACGCAGCGCAAAGCTGCCATTCCGCAGAAGACAAAAGGATGGGCGAGTGGCTGGATTGGCTCTTGAATCGACTTTGGCGAACCGCTTCATAAACCGTTGATGGATAACGATTATTTTAGTCGCTGAGGGACGGCCTTTATCACAGAAAATCAATAGCTTGCGGAGTGGTTCGCCAA
>JAFKFE010000849.1 GCA_017308345.1 Alphaproteobacteria bacterium
CGGCAAATATGAGGAGGGAACGCCGATCCTGGGCCGCGCGGTGGACGCCTTCGGTGGCCATCCAACCTGGTGGGACTATGGCCTGTTCGTCGGAGCCTTCATGCAGGGCGACATGAAGAAGGCCGCCATCGCCAGTGAGTCGCTGCGCACGACGGCATCCAAGTCGCACTATCTGGCCGCGCGTCTTATCGGCGCCAAGATTTCGGGCCGCGACAAGCTGGCGGGCGAGCTTGCCAACGAGCTCACCGCCGAATTCCCGAAATTCGCCGCCAATCCGCGCGCGACATTCGTCGACCGCAAATACCCCGCCGATCTTACCGACCGGCTGGTGCAATCCTTGCGTGCCGCCGGGATCGGCAACCCGAGTTGACCAAGCCCGCGCCTATATTTGGGCCACCGGATCGCCGAACCGCTGAAGTATGATACTGTGATCCGAAAAGTATTAGGGTTTGCTTGCTCGCTGAGCGCCTGACGGGCCGCTTCGGTCGCGAAAATTTTACTGGCCATCTATCTGGATCGGGAGCAATTCAGCCACAATTTCAGATTGCTGCCTGTCTTGTTCACCGCTCCATTTTTCATGCTACCGTTCCCCTATGCCGTCGAAGGCGGCGCTGGCCCGAAGACGATCGTCTTGCTGCACGGCTTCGGAGCTTGCGGCGAGATCTGGCGCGACATCATGGCATCGCTGGCGGCGAAGGCGCGAGTGTTGGCCTACGATCTTCCGGGCCACGGTCATTCACTGGAATGCCAGGGTATGGGCGGCGCCAAGCCGGCCGCGCGAGCCATCCTTGCCGATCTTGCCGCCCGCCAATTGAGCAAGGTCCATCTCGTCGGTCACTCCATGGGCGGCGCGATCGCGACGTTGATGGCGCTTGCCGAGCCCGGCAGGGTGGCCTCGCTCACCCTGTTGGCGCCAGGCGGCTTCGGTCCGGAAATCAACGCAGACCTGCTGCGCCGCTATGCCGCCGCCACTGGCAGGAAACAGATCCGCGCCAGCCTTGCGGCCATGTCAGGTCCACGCGGCGTGCCGCCTGACCACGTGGTGGATGCGCTGTGCCGGATGCGCAAGCGGCCGCGCCAGTTGCAGACCCTGATCGATATGGCGGCCGCGATGACCAAGGATGACCGGCAAGGGGTCATCCCCGGCG
>JAFKFE010000185.1 GCA_017308345.1 Alphaproteobacteria bacterium
ACTTCACGCATGGGCTGCTGACTGACTTCGGCCGTCAGCTGTTCGAGGATGCGCGTCTGGGCGGTGGCGGGCGAAATGCAGTTCACGGCGATGTCGTATTGCGCCAGTTCCTTGCCAAGCGACTTGGTAAGGCCGATGACGGCAGCCTTGGACGCGGAATAGGCGGCGGCATTCGGGTTGCCTTCCTTGCCCGCCACGGACGCGATGTTGACGATGCGGCCGTAATTGCGCTCCTTCATGCCGGGCACGACGGCGCGGTTGACGTAGAAGGTGCCGTTGACGTTGATGTCGATGATCTTCTTCCACGTATCGATGTCATAGACGTCGAGCGGCACGGCCGGCCCGGCGATGCCGGCGGAATTGACGACGATGGAGATCTTGTCGGCGAACTCCTCGGTCGTGGCGCGCGCGGCATCCACCGCGCCCCAGTCCGAGATGTCGACCACCACTGTGGTGGCGGCCTTGCCCAGTTCCTTCCTGGCGGCTTCGAGACGCGCTTCGTCCATGTCCCAGAGCGTCACCGTGGCGCCCGAGGCAACGAAGCGTTTGGCCATGGCCAAGCCTAGACCCTGGGCGCCGCCGGTCACTACGGCGTGCTGACCGTCCAGATCGATCCTGTTCATATCGAGCGTTTCCTCCAATGCAGTTTCCGCGCGGAGTTCCGGGTGACGAGCACCGGCCGCGATGCGCCGGAACGGAGTCGCCGTCAGGACTTCGATCCGACTTGATTGGCTTTGTTATATTAGTGTAACAAAGCTCGCAAGCATCATCTCCGGAAATTTCCGGACAGGTCGAGGAGGATCGCGTGAAGGTTACCGAGCGGCGCGCCGTGGGCGCGACGGGGCTTGAACTGACGGTGCTGGGAATGGGGTGCGCCTCGCTCGGCGGGCTCTACGCGCCTGTCGATGCCGAGACCTCGATGGCGACGCTGCAGGCGGCATTGGATGCCGGCATCGGCTATTTCGACGCCGCGCCGATGTACGGCCTTGGCCGCGCCGAGCACATGCTCGGCTTCTTCCTGCGCGAGCATGCGCCGCAGGCTCCCGCCGTTGTCAGCACCAAGGTCGGCCGGCTGATGGCGCGCGAGCGGCCGGGCCGGCCGCTGCCGCCGGAGGCCGAGAAGAATCCGCTCGATGCCGGGTGGCATAACGGCCTGCCGTTGCGCGAGATATTCGACTATTCATACGACGCCATCATGCGCAGCTTCGACGACAGCCAGCAGCGCATGGGCCGGGCGCGGATCGACATGCTGTTCGTCCATGACATAGGGCGGGTCACCCATGCCGATGCCGCCGCCTTCCATTGGTCGGCCTTGACAAAGGGCGGCGGTTTCCGGGCGCTTTCCGACTTGCGTGAGGCCGGCATCATCGGCGGCTTCGGCCTCGGCGTGAACGAGGCCGAAGTGGTGCTCGATGCCATGAACGAAGCGCGCCTCGACTGCACCTTGCTTGCCGGTCGTCACACGTTGCTGGAGCAGAACGCGGATGAACTCCTGGCCAGGGCGCGGGTCGAGGGCATGTCGGTGGTCATCGGCGGCGTCTTCAATTCCGGTATCCTCGCCGCCGGCAGCAGCGGCAACCGCAAGTTCAACTACCAGGACGTCCCGCAGGAGGTCGCCCGCAAGGTGGACGAGCTCGCTGCCGCCTGCGCCGCCTTCGACGTGCCGCTCGCCGCGGCCGCCATCCAGTTTCCTTTCCGCCACCCCGCGGTCACGTCGGTGCTGATCGGGGCTAAGCATCCGGATCGGGTGCGCCAGAATGTCGGCTGGTTCGAGCAGGCGCTGCCGGACGAGCTGTGGCATGCGCTCGAGGCCAGGGGGCTCATTTCCTGAACGAGATGACCCGGCCTGGATCAGGATGACATTTCGTTGAATCGTCATCCTGATCTAACTCTTTGTCGGCGCATGATCTTTCCGAAAGCCGGTTGTAGCGCCGGGCAATCGCGGCGCTACATCGTCGCGCCGAGGCTCCAGGGCACGAACTCGTTGTCGCCGTAACCCAGCGCTTCCGACTTGGTGCGCCCGCCGGAGGCGACGCGCAGGATCTCCTCGAAGATTTCCCGGCCCTTCTCAGCCAGCGTCACGCCGTCCAGTATGTCGCCGCAGTTGATGTCCATGTCCTCGTTCATCTGCTCGAAAATGAACGAGTTGGAGGCGAGCTTGATCGAAGGCGTCGGCTTGCAGCCGAAGGCCGAGCCGCGCCCGGTGGTGAAACACAATATGTTGGCGCCGCCCGCCACCTGGCCCGTCGCCGAGACCGGATCGTAGCCGGGCGTGTCCATGAAGACGAGGCCGCGCTCGTTGATCGGCTCGG
Organism: Alphaproteobacteria bacterium; assembly: GCA_017308345.1. Taxonomy (GTDB): domain Bacteria; phylum Pseudomonadota; class Alphaproteobacteria; order Rhizobiales; family Rhizobiaceae; genus Mesorhizobium. The sequence continues at coordinate 2,313 of JAFKFE010000185.1, forward strand.
CATACTCCAACACCGCGCGCAGGTTGGTGGTGCCGCCCTTGGCCGACGCGCCGAGCGACTTCTCTAGGATGGTCGTCAATCCGCCGAGCTTGTTACCGGGCGAGGGATTGTTGTTCATCTCCATATCGTGCCTGGCGGTGTAATCCTCCCACCAGCGGATGCGCTCGATGAGCTTTTCTCCGACGGCATGGCTTTCGGCGCGCCGGGTCAGGAGATGCTCGGCGCCGTAGATCTCGGGCGTCTCCGAAAGCACGGCGGTTCCGCCCTGCGCTACGAGCAGGTCGACAGCGGCGCCAAGCGCCGGATTGGCGCTGATGCCGGAATAGCCGTCCGAGCCGCCGCATTGCAGCGCCAGCACCAGTTCCGAAGCCGGTTGCGGCGTGCGCTCGGCGGCGTTGACGACCGGCAGCATCTCGACGATGGCCCTGACGCCGGCGTCGACTGTCTTGCGCGTCCCGCCGGTCTCCTGGATCGTCATCGTGCGGAAGGTGGTACTTTCCTCGATGTTGTAGGATTGCATCCAGCGCGGGATCTGGAAAGCCACGCAGCCAAGTCCGACCATCAGCACGCCGCCGACATTGGGATTGGTGGCGAAGCCCCATTGCGTGCGCTTCAACAGATCGTAGGCCGGCCCTTTGGTGTCGATGCCGCAGCCGGTGCCGTGAACCAGCGAGATGATGCCGTCGACATTGGGGTAGTCGCGCAGGATGCCGGAGCGGTTGACTTCCTCGACGATGAAGCGCGCAACGCTGGCCGAGCAGTTCACCGAGGTCAGCGTGGCGATGTAGTTGCGCGTGCCGACCTTGCAGTTCGGCCGGCGGTAACCCATGAAGGTCGCCCGCTCTTCGTCGGGAAGAACTTCCGTCTGCCTGGCGTTGGCGCCATAGCCGTAGTCACGCTCGAAATCGCGCAGGTAGACATTGTGTTCATGCACCCAATCGCCAGCCGCAATCGAGCCGCGCGCGAAGCCGATGGTCTGGCCGTATTTCACGATCGGTTCGTCCGCGGCGATATCGCGCATGGCCATCTTGTGGCCGCGCGGAATGCGCGCCCTCGCGGCGACCTCATCGGCTTTTTCGCCGGTCGCCAGTGGGTCTACCGCCAGGACGATGTTGTCGGCGGGCGAAAGCCTTATGAAGCGTGCCATTCCCAAAGTCTCTGAAGAAATCGCTCGCCAGTCCCGCGGCGAGATATCGGTAATTCAGAATACTAATATAATAGAATGTCAGTGGTCAAGCCGCGATGCCGTACGCAGGGTTCGAGGCTGGGATCAAGCCTGAGGACCAAGCTCAACTTCCTTGCGTTGGGGCGGTGGTCACGAATGGCGCGGAGAGAGGGCAGAGCGCGGCCTGTACGACCAGATGTCCCGGCGGCACGACCAATCTCAGTCGAGATGGAAAACTGCCTCCATCGTCGCCCACCATTCGCCTTGCCCGCGGGTCGGCAGCGGTTGCTGCATGGGGTCGCACAGTTCCCACCATCCGCGCATCGCCGGCTCCTCGCCCATGCGCGCGGCGTCCGATGCGAAATCGTCGCCGTGGTACTCCCAGTAAGCGAAGAGCAGGTTCTCCGGCTCGCGCAGGAAGATGGAATAATTCCTGATGTTGGCGCGGCCGATGACGTCGAGCACCTCGGGCCAGACGGTGGCATGAACGCGCTTGTACTCCTCGATCGCTTCGGCCTTCAGGCCGATGCAAAGCCCCATTCTTTTCATTGCCGGTCTCGTCTGATTGTGGTCGCGTTGGTTCAATCGAGGAGTTCGGAGGCGACTTCGAGCGTGTTGCGGAACGACGTCTCCAGATGGTTCTCCATCGCCTGCGCGGCGCCCTCGGCATCATGGCGCTTCAGCGCATCGAGGATGGCCTCGTGCTGCTCGATTGTCTGCTCGCCATAGCCTGGCTTGGGGATCGCGAGATAGCGGCCGCGGTCCATCTGCGCCTTGGAGATGTCGACGGCGCGCCAGATCATCGGCAGGCCGCAGATCTCGGCTATGGTGCGGTGGAAGACATCGTCGAGCTGGATCGCCACGGCATAGCGTCCGCGCGAAATTGCGAGCTTGTGCGCGGCCATGTTGTCTTCCATGAGTTCGGCTGCCGGCGGCGTCATCTTGACGGCGGCGCGTCTGGCGCTCTCCATCTCCAGCGCCCGGCGGATGACATAGGCCTCTTCGAGGTCGGCCCGGCTGATCGGCGCGACATATGTCCCGGTCTGCGCCAGGATCTTGACCAGACCTTCGTCGCTGATGCGTTTGACGGCCTCGCGCACCGGCGTGCGCGAAACGCCCAAAGCCTCGGCAATGGCGACTTCGTTGATGATTTCACCCGGCTTCAGCCGTCCCACGACGATCATGTTGCGGATCTTGTTGTAGATCTGGTCGCGCAGCGGCAGCGCCCGATTGAGGGTCGAGGGGTCTAGGTCCATGAAAAATCCCATCCTTCGTCCGCGCCAATTGATAAAGTTATATTAGAATGTCAACCAGAATGCACCTGCAGATGTAGGCCATCGCTGCCCCGTTAAAAAGTCGACCAAACCAGCTTGCCAGAACTGTTATATTAGTGCAATAGTGCCCGCCGTCGCGATATCAACGTCGCGGCGAAGGCGTTGCTGGGATGCTGAAGCGGTTACGCGAACGCCACCGCGGTCGGTTTGAGAGGCCAGCTATACGCTTGAAATGACTGTCGATCCCGTGCCGGGGCGCACAGGGGCGTCTTGCGAGGGAGGACCAAGCCGGAAATGACTGCGGTGGCGGATTGTGCCTTGGACATGCGGGGCATCAGCAAGATGTTTCCGGGCGTGAAGGCGCTCTCGAACGTCAATTTCGCCGTCAAGTTCGGCACCGTCCATGCTGTCGTCGGCGAGAACGGCGCCGGCAAATCGACCCTAATGAAAGTGCTCAACGGCTCCTACGCACCGACCAGCGGCACGATCGAGGTCGGCGGCGCCGAGGTGCGCATGCGCAAGCCGGCGGACGCGCAGGCGCTCGGTATCCGCATGGTGCATCAGGAGATCAATCTCGTCCCCGATCTGACCGTCGCCGAGAATGTCTATCTCGGTCGCATGCCCGGCAGATGGAGCTATCTGCGCAAGGGCGAGATGATCCGCAAGGCGGCGGCCGTCCTCGACGAGCTGGGCGCCGCTATCAATCCGCGCGAAAGGCTCGGCAATTTGTCGATCAGCCAGCAGCAGCTGGTCGAGATCGCCAAGGCCTACGCGGCCCAGCCGCGCATCATCGTGCTGGACGAGCCGACATCGTCGCTCAGCGAACACGAGACGGCGGCGCTGTTTCGGATCCTGCGTAAGATGCGCGACGACGGCATCGCCATCATCTACATCAGCCACCGGCTGAAGGAGGTGCTCGAGATCGCCGACGAGGTCACCGTGCTGCGCGACGGCTCGATGATCGAGACGCGCCCCGTCGAGGGGATAACCGCCGGCGAGATGATCAGGCTGATGGTCGGGCGCGAGGTGAGCAACGTCTTCCCCAAGAGCGTGGCCGAGATCGGCGCCTCGGTGCTGCGCGTCGAGCGCATCGGCGACGGCGCCAGTTTCCGCGATGTCAGCTTCGACGTGAGGGCCGGCGAAATCCTCGGCCTGACCGGCCTCGTCGGCGCCGGCCGTTCCGAGGTGGCACGCGCCATTTTCGGCCTGTCACGCATCGTCGAGGGCACCGTCAGCATCAATGGCCGCAAGGTCGTCATCACCTCGCCATCGGCGGCGGTGCGCGCCGGCATCGCCTATGTCCCCGAGGACCGCAAGGGCGACGGCATCGTGCCGGGCATGTCGGTGCGCGAAAATATCAGCCTGCCCATCCTGCGCCGGCTGACCAGCTTCGGCCGCATCAGGAGCAGTGCCGACCGCTCGCTGTCGGCCACTTACGTCAAGCAGTTCTCCATCTCGCCGCCGGACGGCGAGCGGCGAATCAATCTGCTATCGGGCGGCAACCAGCAGAAGGCGGTCATCGCCAAATGGCTTGCGGCAAAGCCCGCCGTGCTCATTCTCGACGAACCGACGCGCGGCGTCGATGTCGGCGCCAAGGCCGAGATACATCACATCATCGGCCAGCTCGTCGCCGGCGGCATGGCGGTGGTGATGATCTCGTCGGAGCTGCCCGAAATCCTCGGCGTGTGCGACCGGGTGGTGGTGATGCGCGACGGGCGCGCGTCGCAGTCGCTGACCCGCGCCGAACTCAGCGAGGAACGCATCATGGCGCTTGCCACCGGGGAGGAAGCGGCGTGACGGACGCGGCCATGGAGATCAGCGGCACGAACCGCAACGACCGTTTCACGCGCGGCAGCAGGCTGGTCGACATGCTGTCGAAGGCAGGCCTTCTGCTGGCGATTCTCGCGGTCGTGCTCTACGGCTCGTTTTCCAGCCCCGCCTTCTTCACCACCGGCAATCTCCTCAACGTGCTGACGTCGATGTCGATCGTCGGCATCGTCGTGGTCGGCATGACCTTCGTGCTGGTCGTGGGCGGCCTGGCGGACCTTTCGGTGCCGGCCACGATAGCCTGCGGCGCCATCCTTTCGCTGGGGCTGCAGCCGATGATCGGCCCGGTTCCGGCCTTCGTCCTGGCGGTGGCGCTGGCCGGACTGATCGGCCTGCTCAACGGCGTCCTCGTCGGCTATGCCGGCATCAAACCGATCATCGCCACGCTCGGCGTCGGCACCATCGGCCTCGGCATCGTCCAGGCGGCGGTCGGCGGCGTCATCGTCTACGGGTCGAACACCGCTTCCGCCGAATTCGCCAAGGGCCGGCTGTTCGGCATCCCGGTCGTGGTGCTGATCTTCCTCGTCATCGCGCTGATCGGCCATTTCGTGCTGTCGAGATCCTTCTGGGGGCGCTGGACGCTGGCGACCGGCGGCAATTACAACGCCGCCGAGGCAAGCGCGGTACCGGTCAAGGCCGTCAAGGCCGGCGCTTTCGTCATCACGGCGCTGGCATCCGGGATCAGCGGCGGCCTGCTTGGGCTCACCCTGCAAAGCGCGCGGCCGCTGATCGGCTCGGGCTATGAATTCAGCGCCATCACCGCCGTGGTCGTCGGCGGCGTCTCGATCATCGGCGGCTTCGGCTCCGTGCCGCGGGCGGTCGCCGGCCTGATCTTCGTGCAGCTTCTGACCAACGTCATGGTGCTGGAGGGCGTGCGCACGCCGATCCAGGGTTTTGTGCTGGGCATACTGATCGTCGGCGCCGTCGGCATGGACGCCGCGCTGCGCAAGCGGGGAGTGGCATGATGCGTTTGCTCGTCCTTGCCTCGCAGTACCGCGTCCTCATCATCCTCGGCCTGACGCTTGTCATTTCGGCGCTGGTCGTGCCCGGCTACCTGTCGGCCTCGACGCTCAGCCTGGGTCTCGACCGCGCCGCCACCATCGGCCTGATCGCCATCGGCCTGACCGTGCTTCTGATTGCCGGCCAGATCGACCTTTCCGGCGGTGCGGTGTTCGCGCTCGCCGGCATCATCTCGGTCATGCTTCAGCGCGAGATCGGCATCCTGCCCGCCGCGATCGTCGGCATCCTGGTCGGCACCGTCGCCGGTGCGTTCAACGGCGCGCTGGTCGTTGGGCTCAAGGTCAACTCGCTGGTGCTGACGCTGGCCACGATGCTGATCTTCCGCTCGCTGGCGCACTGGATCACCAACAGCCAGCCGGTGACCGGCACCGACATCATGTTGTCGCTGGCGCTGGCCAAGATCTATCTCGAGATATTCACCATCCGCAGCGCGCTGTTCATCGTCTTTATCGTGCTGCTGCATTTCTGGCTGACGCGCACGATTCCGGGCCGCAATGTCTTCGCCGTCGGCTCGAATCCTGCGGCCGCCAAGGAAAGCGGCATCGCCTCCGACCGCATCGTCTTTCTCGGCTTTGTCTTCGCCGGCACGCTCGCCGGCCTGGCCGGGGTACTCCAGAGCCTCGTCACCAACACCGGTTCGC
>JAFKFE010000850.1 GCA_017308345.1 Alphaproteobacteria bacterium
CGAGTTCGGGACGCAACAATTCGGACGGGTCGCGCGGCAGGCCAGCCGCGTCGATGCCCGGCGGCGTGAAGAAACGGAACAATGACTGGCCCGAGATGACGGGCTTTATCCGGAAGGGCGCCGGCGCGGTCTCCGCTGCCTCGAACCGTGTCGGCTTGAAAGCGATGCCGAGCCCCAACGGCTCGAGCAGCACGTTGGACCAGGGTCCGGCGGCCACCACGACGATGCGGCTCTCGATTTCCGTGCCATCCACAAGCCTGACACCTCGGCAAGCCGAGCCGTTCGACAGGATGCTTTCGACCTGTGCCGGCGCGATGAGGCTGCCACCGTCATTTCGGAAGCCGTCGGCTAGGTGGCGAAGCAGAAGGCGTGTGTCCTGGTGAGCGTCGAGGGGATTCCAGACAGCCCCAGAGACCCCGTGCGAAATGTCGGGACAAAGATCGCGCAGCTCCACGCGATCAAGCACGGAAACCGGCAATCCGGCAGCGATGCGATCGGCGGCGAAAGCGCGCGCCACCGCCTCGAAGGCCTCTTCGCGCCAAGTGATCAATCCGCCGCTGGCACGGAAGCAAAAGTCGGGTAATTCGGAGGCAAGTTCCCCGGCGAAACGACGAGCGGCCAGCGAAAATTCCATTGCAAGCCCGGCCGCCTTGGTCTGCAGCCACAGGAACCCCGGATTGCGGCCGGATGCCCCCCAGCCGGGGTGATATGTGTCGACGAGCGCTACCGACTTCCCGGCCTGGCACAGATAATAGGCGCTTGCCGTGCCGGCGATCCCGGCACCGATGACGATGGCGTCGAAACCGCGTTTCAAAGCCACGGCAATCCACCGTCCTGGAGCCGGTCCGCCAACCGACCGAGAAAGGCTTTGCATCGGCCGATTTCGGCAAGGTCGAGATACTCGTCCGGCTTGTGCGCCTGCTCTATGGAACCTGGCCCGCACACCACCGAGACGACCCCGGCTGATTTGCTGAACAGGCCGGCCTCGGTGCCATAGGCGACCTTGACGTGATCGTTGCGTCCGACCAGGCGCTTGATGAACGTCACCGCCGGATGATCCGCCCCGGTCGACAGGCCCACGAATTTGAGAGCGGCGGTGCAAAAACCTACCACGGTAGCGGCGGGATAGTCCCGCTTCGGGCGGCGTA
>JAFKFE010000851.1 GCA_017308345.1 Alphaproteobacteria bacterium
CGTAGTGCTGCGTCGTCGCCCAGATCGAGAAGATCAGGTGCCAGGGGTCGGTACGGGCGATCTTGCCGGCGCGCATCCAGCCCTTGATGACGGTGGCCTTCTCGTCGACCAGCGTCTTCAACTCACCCTCCAGCATCGGCATGATGCGCGGCGCGCCCTGCAGGATCTCGTTGGCGAAGAGCCGGCTTTCGCGGGGGAAGTCGCGCGCCATTTCGAGCTTGCGGCGGATATAGCTCCTGAGCTCGGTCAGCGGATCGCCGATGTCGTCGAGTTCCCTGAGTGGCGCCAGCCAGGTGTCGAGCAGGCGCTGCATCAACGTCGCGTGGATGTCTTCCTTGCGGCGGAAATAATAGAGAAGGTTCGGCTTCGACATGCCGGCGGCCTCGGCGATCTGGTCGATGGTCGAGCCGCGAAAACCATTGGCGGAGAAGACTTCGAGCGCGGCCTCCAGGATGAGTTCGCGCTTTTCCTGCTGGATGCGGGTGCGGCGGGGAGCGGAGCCTTCCATCGTGTCCGTCATCCTTGCCGGCCGTCGCGCTGGCTATCTGGACCAATTCTCTGGACCAGTTTTTCCTGAGGCTGTGGAGCGCGCTTTTTGTGCCGCATTTCCGCTAGTAATCCCCTGACCGCCAACAGGCGGCGCTAACGTTTGTCCAACCGGTCAAAATTTTGCGTAGCACGAAAACGCAGCGAAGACCAAGCGTTGGCCGCACCGAAACAGGTTACAAGGGGAAGTCTTGGTCATGTCCAACCGGCTGAAAGTCACGCCGAACGATCTCAGCGCATTCTGGATGCCGTTCACGGCAAACCGCCAGTTCAAGCAGGCGCCGCGCATGTTCGTGTCCGCGAAGGACATGCACTATACGACCAGCGACGGCCGCAAGGTGCTCGACGGTACCGCGGGCCTCTGGTGCGTGAACGCCGGCCATTGCCGGCCGAAGATCACCGAAGCCATCCAGCATCAGGCGGCCGAGCTCGACTACGCGCCTGCCTTCCAGATGGGCCACCCGATCGTGTTCGAACTGGCGAATCGCCTGGTCGACATCGCGCCCAAGGGCATGGACCATGTCTTCTTCACTAATTCCGGTTCGGAATCGGTCGAGACCGCGCTGAAGATGGCGATCGCCTATCACCGCGTCAGGGGCGA
>JAFKFE010000852.1 GCA_017308345.1 Alphaproteobacteria bacterium
GGGCCTCGGCACGGATTCCGTCGAGGTCGGCGATAGCAACTGCCGCGCCTTCCTCGACGAAGCGGCTTACCGCCGCGGAGCCGATGGCGCCGGCGGCCCCCGTGACCAGAACGATCTTGTCCTTGAAGCGCATTTCTCTCGTCTCCGAAACCCAGATGCCGGTCAGCGATAGTCGCGCCACGAGAAGCGCGGCGAGAATCCCAATGCGGCTCGCGCCGCCGATGTGTCGATGAAGGCGGCGTTGCCGTCCAGTTGGCGCTTGATCGGAACGCCGGGATAGGCTTGCGCCGCGAGCGCCGCGCTTGGCCGGTCCATATAGCTGTCGGCCGCGCTCAGAAAGACGCGCAGATGGCCGTCGGCCGGCCTTTCGACCGCCGCGACGAAGGCCGAGGCGGCATCGCGCGCGTCGAGATAGGCCCAGAGGTCTCTGGCTGCATCGGCCTGCCGCCGGCGCGGACCCACGGCGGCGTGGAAGGTTTCCGGCGTCTGGATCCAGGGCATGCGCAAGCTCACGGCGGAAAAGGCGCCGCGCCGCACCATGGCCTCGACCATTTCCTCGCCGAGCCACTTGGTCGTCGCATAGACGTCCTGCGGGGCGGCGGGATGGCCTTCGTCGACAGGCAGATAGGGCGGAACGACGGGCTGCTCGAAGAAGGGGTAGCCCAGGACGCTGAAGGAGGAGGCATAGACGAAGCGGCCTATCCCCATCAGCCGCGCCGCTTCGGTCGCGGCATACATGGCGGACATGTTGATGCGGAAGACATCCGCCGCCGCCCGCCCGGTCGGTCGCGGGATCGCGGCGATATGCACGAGGGCACGGCACCCCTTTGCAAGCTCGCTGACGGCCGACAGGTCGGTCGCGTCGGCGCTCACATGCCGCCACACCGAGCCGACAGGCGGCGGAGCCAGGTCCAGCCCGATGACGTCATGCCCGGCCTCGGCGAGCGCCGCGGCGACGTGGCGGCCGAGCAGGCCGCTCGATCCCGTAACCAGGATGCCGCTCATCAGGCAACCTCCCTGATGCGCTGAATCAGTTTAATGACTGGTTGGGCGTTGGTCCCGCGCCACCGTGACGACAGCCTGTGTCGCTTGCCCCTCGAGGGCCCGCATGAGACCTGCTGGGTCGCGGTGGCCGGAAGCCGCAGAC
>JAFKFE010000853.1 GCA_017308345.1 Alphaproteobacteria bacterium
GATCTACGGGCTGAACACCGGGCTCGGCGCCAATCTCGTCACCACGGTCGAAGGCGACGCGAGCGCCTTCCAGCGCCAGTTGATCGAGGGCCGCAGCGCCGCCGTCGGCGAGGCCCTGCTGGTGCCGACGGTACGAGCGGTTATGTTTGCCCGCATTGCGATGCTCGCTTCTGGAGGATCTGGCCTGTCGCCGCGCGTGTTCACCGCGCTGGTCGAAGCGCTCAATGCCGGCGTACACCCGGTGATGCCGTCGCTGGGTTCGATCGGCGCCGGCGACCTTCTGCTGATGACGGCGATTGCCCGCGTGCTGATAGGCGAAGGCGAAGCCGAGTACCAGGGCCGCCGCATGCCCGCGGCCAAGGCGCTGATGATGGCGAGGCTTGCGCCCGTTGCTCTCTCGCCAAAGGACGGTCTCTCCCTGATCAACGCCTCGGCCGTGTCCACGGGCGCCGGAGCGCTGGCGCTGACCGACGCGCTGTCCGCGCTCGACCAACAGCAGCAGGCCGGCGCGCTGACGATGGAAGGCATCGGCGCCAACCGCACCATCCTCGATCCGCGCCAGCATCAGGCGCGTCCGGGCGCCTGCCAGCAGCTTGCGGCGAAGGCGCTGCGCGACTTGCTGGCGCGCGATGAAGCGCCGGCGCCGGCCACGATCCAGGACCCGCTGTCGATCCGCTGCATGCCCTCGATCCATGGCGTCCTGATCCAGGCGATCGACCATGCAAGGCTGGCGGTCGAGATCGAGCTCAATGCCGCCGCCGACAATCCGCTGGTGCTTGCCGAGGATGGGCTGGTCATGTCGACCGGCAATTTCCACACAGCTTCGCTTTCGCTCGCCTTCGAAACGCTTGGCCTGGCCATCGCGCAATGCGCGGCGGCTTCAGCCGCGCGCTTCGTCCAGCTTACCGGCTCGACCCGCCACGGCCTGCCGAAATACCTGTCGCCGGTTGGCGGCGCGTCGGCGGGATTCGTCCCGCTGCAGAAGACGGTTGCGTCGCTCCTGGCCGCGATCCGCCACAAGGCCAATCCGGTGATGCTCGACTTCCTGCCTGTCTCCGAAGGCGTCGAGGACCACGCCACGCAGACGCCGCTCGCTGTCGCCAAATGCGCCGAGATGATCGTGCTGTGGCGGCGGCTGATTGCCTT
>JAFKFE010000854.1 GCA_017308345.1 Alphaproteobacteria bacterium
CGGTCAGGCCGGCGATAACGGTCGTAACACTGAAATCCTCATCATGCGCGGCCTCGCGCGCCTTGTACCAGGCCAAGATGCCGGCGAAGGCAAGGAAGCCCGCGACCAACACCGAAATTGCGTTGAGCGCTTCGGCCAAGGCCGTGACAAGACCGCCGAGAAGCCCCGCGATGCCGAATGTACGAATGCCGGCCGTCCGGCTGCGGTCAGGCGCGTCGCGCTCTCTCCAGCCACGTTCCAGCCCGACGAGCAGGCCTATCGCCAGGGCGACTCCGAGCTGGGCGATGAGCGTGTCCATGGCGCAACCTCAGCTTGGCGGCAGAGGCGGCGAACCGCATCGACCGGCGGTCGGCTTGGCGCGGCTTCTGCTCCCTGTCATGGTAAGGCTAGCTCTCCGACGCTTCGCGGCCCGAGACTTCCGTGATGGAGATCCTGAAGAACACGTGGGGAAGATGCTCCAGGTCCGCGAAGGTGGCGGGCTTGAGCGCGCCCGGCTCCCACCAGTCGGCGTGCTTGCTCAGCACGAGCCATGCATGGTCACGCTGCGCCTCGTGTCCGATCCGGTCGGAAAGTTCCTCGTAACGGCCGGTGACGATGACGCTTTTCCAACCTGGGCCTTTGCCGTGTGCGTCAACCTGCACGGACACGAGCGGGTTGGCGCGCATCCAGTCGATCTTCTTGCCCAGCATGGAAAAGGCGTAGAGGTGGTTGTCCGCGTGGGCATAGTAGAATGGAGCGATATAGGGTTGCCCGTCCTTGGCGCAGGCCAGGCGGCCGACGCGATTGGCCGTTAGTAATTTCGAGCATTCCAAAGTGGAAAGCGCGCGGATATGCATCGGCGAAACTCCCTGGAGCATGACGCCGAAAAGTGTGAAGCGGTTTTCGGACGACGTCATGCTCTATTTCTTTGATCTAGAGACGGATCCGGATTTCAGGTCGAACAGACCTGAAATCATCCGGCTCTAGCTGCCGGCCTCGCTCCGCGATTTTCTCGCGATGTGCGCACCGGAGCGCCTCCTTTCGTCAGCATTCATTCGGGCGAGGGCCATGATGTCCAGGACCTCGCTGTCGGAGAGCTGCGGGAAGCTGCCATAGTAATAGCTGAGCGCCCGGAACCGTGCAGGCTGACTGAGGCAGACCATCAAA
>JAFKFE010000855.1:0-1145 GCA_017308345.1 Alphaproteobacteria bacterium
TCGCCGATGTTGACGGTGAAGTCCTGCGCGGAACCCGGCGTGGCGGCGCCGGCGCCGTTGAGGCCGAGATCGCCGGGGCTGTTCAGGTTCTTCTTCGAGGCGCAGCCCGTAATGGCAAGCGCTGCCACCAGAGCGATCATCGCCGGGTTGCGGGTAAGTGCTGCGATACGGCCCATGCCGCCTCTCCTTCGCATTCGAGTGATTTCGTTGATCACCCAGTAACCACGTTTGGGTTAACCGCCGTTCAAGAAACAGGGTTAATTTTTGGTTTCGAGCCGCCGTTCGCGGCCGGTTTTGCCGGACTCACATTGCGTGCGGACCGTAGGCGGAAATGCGGCCAAAACGCGACCAAGGCGTGGAAAAGGGGAACTGGAGAACTGGAGAATTGAAGAACTCGAGAAAAGAGGTCACTTGAGCGACCCTCTGAGATTCACCAGCATTCCGTAGATTTGCCAGCATTCCGTAGATTTGGTTGTATGACCGTAACCACTCGTCGAGTTGCGTCTTCAAGATGTACCCGAGGTCGAACGCGTAGGAGATCCATGTCTCGACTTCGCTGCACGACCCCATAGCCATTGAAATGAAGCGAGCGAATTCAGCCTTGGAATGAGGCTGCTTGGCGAAGCCCTCAGCCAAATTGGCGCAGTTGGCCTTGCTGGAGCGACGCAACTGATCGGCAAGCGCGTATTGCTCGATCTTCGGAAAGACCAGCGTGGCTTTGTGAATTTCAAGAGAAACTACGTAAGCGCGCTTGTAGACTTCAAGCTCCCTCGCACGTCCAACGTAGCGTCCCTGCCTCTCCATTTCTTCAGTTCTTCAATTCCCCAGTTCCCCAGTTCTTCAATTCCCCAGTTCCCCGCCCCTCACTCCAGCAAGGGCGACCAAGCCGGATCCGAAGCATAGTTCGCCGTCGGGATCGGCTGCTCGTTGCGGCCGGTGAGATCGACCGAGACAAGCTTCGGGCCGCCGCCGGAGTCGCGGAAGAACATCAGGACGCGGCCGTTGGGCGCCCAGGTCGGGCCTTCCTGCTGGAAGCCGGAGGACAGGATGCGCTCGCCCGAACCGTCGGTCTTCATGACGCCGATCTGGAACTCGCCGCCGCTCTGCTTGGTGAAGGCGATCAAGTCGCCGCGCGGCGACCAGAC
>JAFKFE010000855.1:1220-1660 GCA_017308345.1 Alphaproteobacteria bacterium
CCGAAGGAGATGCGGTGGGGGTTGGAGCCGTCCGCGCCCATGACGTAGATCTGCGAGCGGCCGCTGCCGCCGCCGCGGTCGGAGGTGAAGACGACCTGAGAGCCGTCCGGCGAATAGGACGGCGAGGTGTCGATCGCGGTCGAATCGGTCAGCCGCGTCGTCGAACGGCTTCTCAGGTCCATGGCGAAGATGTTGGAATTGCCGTCGTCGCGCAGCAGGCTCATGATCACCTTCTGGCCGTCCGGCGAGAAGCGCGGCGCGAACGTCATGCCCGGGAAGTTGCCGACAAGCTCGCGCTGGCCGGTCTCGATCTGCAGGAGATAGACCTTCGGCTGTCCGCTTTCATAGGACATGTAGGTGATTTCCTGCCGGTTCGGCGAGAAACGCGGCGTCAGCACGATGGCGCGGCCGTCCGCTTCCTTGCTCACGCTGCCGGTCAC
>JAFKFE010000856.1 GCA_017308345.1 Alphaproteobacteria bacterium
GGCCAGGTCGAGGCTGACGATCAGGTCGGCGTGGTCACGGGTCTTGCCTGGACGGAAGTCGGCGGCGAGCTGCTGACGGTCGAAGGCGTCATGATGCCCGGCAAGGGCCGCATGACGGTGACCGGCAATCTGCGCGACGTGATGAAGGAATCGATCTCGGCGGCGGCATCCTATGTCCGCTCTCGGGCGCTCGATTTCGGCATCGAGCCGCCGCTGTTCGACAAGCGCGACATCCACGTCCACTTGCCGGAAGGCGCGACCCCGAAGGACGGCCCGTCCGCCGGTGCAGCGATGGCCACGGCCATTGTGTCGGTGCTGACGGGTATCCCGGTTCGGGCCGATGTGGCGATGACCGGCGAGATCACGTTGCGCGGCCGCATCCTGCCGATCGGCGGCCTGAAGGAGAAGTTGCTCGCCGCATTGCGCGGCGGCATCAAGAAGGTCCTGATCCCGGAAGAGAACGTCAAGGATCTGGCGGAGATTCCGGACAATGTGAAGAACGGCATGGAGATCGTTCCGGTCTCGCGGGTCGGCGAGGTGCTTGCGCACGCGCTCACCCGGATGCCGGAGCCGATCGAGTGGGTCGAGCCGGTCAATGCGCCGGCTCCGGTCGACAGCGGCGATGATGCCGGGAAGTCGCTTGCACATTAGCGTTTGCTAACATTGCGATGCACAAAGAGAGAGCCGGGCCTTGAGCCCGGCTTTTTCATGTGAAAAAGCCATGTAAAAATGGAGAAAAGCCCGGAATTCCGCGGTTTTCGGCTTGGGTTCCGGAACGCTTCTTTCTAAAGTCCGTTTCCTGCCGGATGAGTCGTAAGTTCCGGTTTTCTCATGGAAGGGAATTTTGATGAACAAGAACGAACTGGTGTCCGCTGTCGCCGACGCCGCAAGCATTTCGAAGGCTGATGCGCAGTCCGCCGTCGATGCGGTGTTCTCCGTGATCACAGGCGAACTGAAGAAGGGCGGCGATGTCCGGCTTGTCGGCTTCGGAAATTTCACCGTGTCAAAACGCGCTGCTTCGACCGGCCGCAATCCGCAGACCGGCGCGGAAGTGAAGATTCCGGCGCGCACCGTGCCGAAGTTCTCAGCCGGCAAGGGCCTCAAGGACGCGGTCAACTAAGACCTTTTTCTTTAAGTGCGGAA
>JAFKFE010000186.1 GCA_017308345.1 Alphaproteobacteria bacterium
TGAAAACCATTGATGTAGTCGAATACGAGGGCCAGTACAATAATCGCAATCAGGAAAGAAGCCATAAATTAGTTTATACGTGAGCAAACGGCTGGTTCTGTGGGAAAACCGGATCAGGCGTATTTGATAATAATACTTTCAATGACATTGCTGGCGTCTTCGCACTTGTCTGTCACGATTTCCATTACCTGGTATATTTCACGTTTTTTGATCACTTCTTTGGCGTCGGGTTCGGTAGCGAAGAGGCGCTCGATGCTCATGTCGAAAATATCGTCGGCGCGATCTTTGACGAGATCACAGACGCGCTTGCCGAGGGCAACCGGGTCGAATTGCGCGGTTTCGGCGCCTTTTCGGTGAAAAATCGTCCCGCCCGCACCGGCCGCAACCCGCGCACCGGCGAATCCGTCGAGGTCGAGGAAAAGTGGGTGCCGTTCTTCAAGACCGGCAAGGAGTTGCGCGAAAGGCTGAACGGCGGCAAATAGGCGCCGCGCCGGCGGGTTGAATCGGGATCTTGGCGCTCAAAAGCATGTCTCCCGAAAGTGGAGGCCGGTTTCGGGACAAAGACATGCGCGCTTAGGAAGCCTCTCTCTCTATGGAGATCTGATGTTCAATCGCTTCATCCTCGTTGTGGTCTTCGTGCCGCTGGCCATCATCCTGATCGCGCTCGCCGTCGCCAATCGCGGTGCCGTCGCCTTCACGCTCGATCCATTCCATCCCGGCAATCCCGCGCTGACGCTGAACCTGCCGCTTTTCATCTTCCTTTTCCTGGCCTTGGCCATCGGCATGGTCGTCGGCAGCATGGCGACTTGGGTAAAACAGGGGCGCTACCGCAAGCTCGCGCGCCAGCGTGGCCTGGAGGCTGAAAACCTGCGCCAGGCGGTGAGCCGCGCGCCGGCTGCGCCGAATGGACCGGCGCTGCCCAAGCCGGCCAATTAAAGCAATCCGGAGCCTTCGATGCTGACCATTTCGGCCGCCGAGGTCGACCGCGCGCTGACCTTTCCCGGTCTGGTCGAGACGTTGCGCGCCGCTTTTCGCGACGGCGCCGTGCAGCCGGTTCGCCACCACCACGGCGTCGAGAGGCCCGATGGCGCCGCCTCGACCCTGCTTTTGATGCCGGCCTGGACGGACTTCAACGCCGCGGGCACCTCGGCGGGAGGCCATATCGGCGTCAAGATCGTCACCGTGTCGCCGGACAACAACGCCATCGGCAAGCCGGCGGTGATGGGCCTCTATCTTTTGCTCGACGGCATCACCGGCGAGCCGGAAGCACTGATCGACGGCCAGCGGCTGACGCAGTGGCGCACAGCCTGCGCCTCCGCGCTCGCCGCCTCCTATCTCGCCCGCGAGGACGCCTCGCGGCTTCTGGTGATCGGCGCCGGCGCGCTGTCACCGTTCCTTGCCAAGGCGCATTCGGCGGTCAGGCCGATCAAATCCATCCGCATCTGGAACCGTACGCCGGCCAATGCCGAAAAGGCGGCGGCGGCCTTGCGCGCGGAGGGTCTTCCGGCGAACGCCGCCAACGATCTCGACGCGGAGCTTGCCGAGGCCGACATCGTCGCCTCGGCGACGATCTCGAACATACCGCTGGTCAAGGGCGCGCTGCTGAAGCCGGGCGCCCATGTCGATCTCGTCGGCGGCTTCACGCCCGACATGCGCGAGGCCGATGACGATGCCATTGCCCGCGCCCGCGTCTATGTCGACACCCGCGCCGGCGCCATCAGGGAAGCCGGCGACATTGTCCAGCCGCTGGCCTCGGGCGTGCTGGAGCCGGAGGCGATCATCGCCGACCTGCACGAGCTCGCGCGCGGCGAGAAACAGGGCCGGCGAAACGACAGCGAGATTACGCTGTTCAAGTCGGTTGGCGCGGCGCTTGAGGACCTCGCCGCCGGCATCGCCGTCTACAAGGCGCTCAAGTAGCGGCGGTCTCCAGCCTGGCTCCCATCGCTTTGCCGATCAGCAGGAAATCGTGTTCGCTGATCTCGAACAGGCCGAAGCGCAGCTGGTAGCCCCAGTTCGGCTTGCCGGCGGCGAAGTCCAGACTGCCGAGCAGAGGCTTGATCGGCGCTTCCCTGGCATCGAACCAGTCGACGTCGCGCCGCGCGGGCGTGAAACCGCCGCCCATGATGCCCTCATACACCTCCCCCTGCCGCACCGTGCCGACGGCCGTGAAGGATTGGAGCCCATCCTTCTCGCCGAGCACGGTGCTCGGCGAGTAGTAGACGATACCGTCGCCCGGCCTGATGCGGCGCAGCGGCGCCGCCTTGCCGTGGTTGACCTGCATGAAGCCATCCCTGCGGCCGATCCGCACATGCTCTGCCGACGCGACCGCGAGCCAGAACGCGCTCATCCCCGCGCTCCTGCAAACGGCCAGTAGACGCGCAGGCGATGATTGTCCGGATCGAGCGCGACGAAGGTGCGGCCGAAGTCCATGTCGGTCGGCGTCTGCAGGATGCTCAGGCCGCGCCCCGCCCAGTCCGCATGCGTTGCATCGACGGCGCCCGCATCCGGGACCACGATCACGATTTCGCCGCCCCAACCCGTCCCCGAAGCCGCCGGTTCGACCGTATGGCGCGACCAGAGCCCAAGCTTGAAGCCCTTGTCGAGCACGAACATCACGAAGGTCGGCGAGGACTCGACCGGCTCGCGTCCAAGCAACGAGGCGTAGAACGCACCGCTCCTTTCCGGGCTGTCGACATAGAGGATGACGACATTCGGCGTGGTCATATCTGATCTCCAAAGTGTCTGAACCTTGGGAACCATAGGCGAACCCACTGTCAGATTTTGGCAGCAGCGATCAATCGGACGCGTTTTTCGCGCCATTGCGGCCCGGCGCATCGAGCGTCGCCTTCCACTCTCTCAGCATTGCCTGGCGGCGGCGCGGATAGCGGATGTCGGTCGCTGTCAGGTCGGACATCCGGTCGGCGCGGAAATGCCGGAAATCCTGGCGTGTTTCGCACCACGCCGCCATCACCCGCACCTTGTCGAAGAAGGCGAGCGCGAATGGCCAGACCATGCGCCTCGACGACGAACCGCCGGCATCGCGGTAGACGAAGCCGAGCTTGCGCTCCTCGCGGATCGCCTGCCGCACGACACCGAGGTCGATCGTTTCGAGATGATCCGCGCGCGGCCCGACAAGCAGCGCTGTCGCGTCGAGATCCTCACGCAGATCGTCCGGCAGCACCGCCGCGATCTTTGCCAGGGCATCGGTCGCGGCGGCGGCCAACCTTTTATCCGGCTGTTTTGCCACCCAGCGCGAGCCGAGCACGATGGCCTCGATCTCCTCGTCGGAGAACATCAGCGGCGGCAGCATGAAGCCGGGCTTCAGCACATAGCCGAGCCCCGCCTCGCCCTCGATCGGCGCGCCCTGCCCCTGCAGCGTCGCGATATCGCGGTAGAGCGTGCGGATGGACACGCCCATCTCATCCGCAAGCGCGCGGCCGCTCACCGGCCGGCGGTGGCGGCGCAGGATCTGGACGAGGTCGAGCAGGCGTTCGGAACGGGACATGGTCGGTTTGCGTATCTCCAAAGCCGGGCGCATGACGGATGCGGGACCATTTTGTTGCGCGGCCCGAAGCCCTATGTCAAAAGCGGCCTGCCGTTCCGGAGACCGTTCTTGAAATCCTTTCGCGATCGAAACCGCGACAACCGCCCGCGCCAGCCCGCGAAAGCCAGCGGCGGGCAAGTACGTCCAGGCGAACGGCGCGAAGCGAGGCCGGAGCACCGGCAGGAGCCAAAACCCGCGCCGCGCGTGCTTGCGCGCCGCGAGGGCGCGTTGCCGGCCGAGCGCCTGCCATTGATCCTCGAGGTCGCGCCCAACGCCGACTACGCGCTGCTGGACAGCGGCGCCGGCGAGAAACTGGAGCAATACGGCCCCTACCGCATCGTGCGCCCCGAGGGCCAGGCGATCTGGCAGCGAGCCCTTCCGGCGAAAGAGTGGGAGCGCGCCGACGCCATCTTCACCGGCGACACCGACGAGGAAGGCATCGGCCGCTGGCGCTTCCCCAAGGCGCCGCTCGGCGAAACCTGGCCGATGAAGCATGACGGCATCGACTATCTCGGCCGCTTCACCTCCTTCCGCCATGTCGGCGTCTTTCCCGAGCAGGCTTCGCATTGGGATCACATGGCGGGGCTGATCGCGGCGGCGAAGCGCCCGGTCAAGGTGCTCAACCTGTTTGGCTACACCGGCCTGGCCTCGCTGGTGGCGGCCCGCGCCGGCGCCGAGGTCACCCATGTCGATGCCTCGAAGAAGGCGATCGGCTGGGCGCGCGAGAACCAGGAAATGGCCGGCCTTGCCGACAAGCCGATCCGCTGGATCGTCGAGGACGCGGTGAAATTCGCCGAGCGCGAGGAGCGCCGCGGCAGCCGATACGACATCGTGCTGTTCGACCCGCCGGCCTACGGCCGCGGCCCCAAGGGCGAGGTCTGGCAATTGTTCGAGGACCTGCCGGGCCTCACCGACCTTTGCCGCTCGATCCTGACGCCGAGGCCCTTGGCCGTCGTTCTCACCGCCTATTCGATCCGCGCCTCTTTCTTCGCCATCCATGCGCTGATGCGCGATACCTTCGCCGGCATGGGCGGCACGGTCGAATCCGGCGAACTGATCATTCGCGAGAAATCGGCCGGCCGCGCGCTGTCGACCTCGCTGTTCTCGCGCTGGGTGGCTTGAATGAACGCACATGATGGCGCTCGCCCCGTCGGGCAGGTCAAGGAAGTCACCAGCCTTGCCAATCCCCTGGTCAAGGACATCAAGGCGCTGGCGCTGAAGAAATTCCGCGACCAGCAAAACGCCTTCATGGCCGAAGGCCTGAAACTCGTCATCGACGCGCTCGATCTCGGCTGGTCGATCAGGACCCTGGTTTTCGCCAAGGCCGGACGCGGCAATGCGGCCGTCGAAAAGGCCGCCGCGCGGACCGTCGCCGCCGGCGGCACTGTTTTGGAAGTCTCCGAAAAGGTGCTCGCGGCAATCACCCGGCGCGAAAACCCGCAAATGGTGGTCGGCGTCTTTGCGCAGCAGACCGTGCCGTTGAAGGACATCCGCGCCAGGGACGGCGACGTCTGGGTCGCGCTCGACCGGGTGCGCGATCCCGGCAATCTCGGCACCGTGATCCGCACCGTCGACGCCGTCGGCGCCAAGGGCGTCATCCTGGTCGGCGACACCACCGATCCGTTCTCGCTGGAAACGGTGCGCGCCACGATGGGTTCGATCTTCGCCGTGCCGGTCTCCAGGGCAACCGAGCAGGCCTTCCTCGCCTGGCGACGCGATTTTTCGGGTCTCGTCGCTGGAACGCATCTCAAGGGCGCGGTCGACTATCGTTCGGTCGATTTTTCCAGGGGCCCGGTCCTGCTGCTGATGGGCAACGAGCAGCAGGGTCTGCCGGACAGCCTCGCCGAAAGCTGCGACCGACTGCTCCGGATCCCCCAGGCCGGTCGGGCCGATTCGCTCAATCTGGCCGTCGCCACCGGCGTGATGTTGTTCGAGATCCGGCGCGGGGCGTTGAAGCTCGACCCCGCCACAGACTCGCGATGAGGACTGCGCAATCGTGAAATCCTGGTCCCCTTACATCGTGCTGGTCGTCGTCGCCATCGCGCTCGACCAGTGGATCAAGCAACTGGTCGAAAACGGTCTCGCCTTTCAGGAGAAGGTCGACCTCCTGCCGTTCCTGGCGCTGTTCCGCACCTACAACACCGGCATCGCCTTCTCGATGTTCCAGTCCTTCGGCGATACCGGCCTGGTGGTCATGGCCGTGCTGGTGGTCGCCTTCGTGCTCTACCTCGCCACGCGCACGCCGGCCGGCCATGCCATCGCCCGCGCCGGCTTTGCGCTGATCATCGGCGGCGCGCTCGGCAACCTCATCGACCGCGCCGTCTACGGCCACGTCATCGACTACATCCTGTTCCACACGCCCGTCTGGTCCTTCGCGGTCTTCAATCTCGCCGACGCCTTCATTTCGGTCGGCGCCGCGCTCGTCGTCTTCGACGAGCTGATCGGCTGGCGGAGCGAGGCGAAGCCCCAGGACCCAGGCAATTGACCTCACGCGGTTGAAACCGCAGACTTCCGAGCAATTCCAGGAAAAAATGTGCAGCGGTTTTCCGTCCGGAATTGCTTAAAACGTAAAGCTCAGAACCGAGGAGAAAAAAATGTCCGATACCTTCAAAGCCATCCTCGTTTCGCGCGATGCGGACAAGAAGCAGTCCGTCGACGTCGTCGACCTTACCGAGGCCGACCTGATGGAAGGCGATGTCACCGTCGCTGTCGAGGCGACGACGGTGAACTACAAGGACGGGCTCGCAATCACCGGCAAGGCGCCGGTCGTGCGCCGCTGGCCGCTGGTTCCAGGCATCGATTTCGCCGGCACCGTGATCTCCTCCTCGCATGCCGACTGGCGCAAGGGAGACAAGGTCATCCTCAATGGTTGGGGCGTCGGCGAGACGCATTACGGCGCCTATGCCGGCCGCGCCCGCGTCAAGGGCGACTGGCTGGTGCCGCTGCCCGAGGGCATGAGCGCGCATGACGCGATGGCGGTCGGCACGGCGGGCTATACGGCGATGCTGTCCGTCATGGCGCTCGAGCGTCACGGTATCGTGCCGGACCGCGGCCCGGTGGTGGTGACCGGGGCCGCCGGCGGCGTCGGCTCGGTCGCGATCTCGATTCTCTCCAGCCTCGGCTACCATGTCATCGCCTCGACCGGCCGCAACGCCGAAAGCCCCTATCTGATCGACCTCGGCGCGGCGGAGGTGATCTCGCGCGAGGAGCTCAGCCAGCCGGCGAAGCCGCTTGCCAAGGAGCGCTGGGCGGGCGGCGTCGATTCGGTCGGCAGCCATACCTTGGCCAATGTGCTGTCGATGACCTCCTATGGCGGCGCGATCGCGGCCTGCGGCCTGGCCGGCGGCATGGACCTGCCTTCGAGCGTAGCGCCCTTCATCCTGCGTGGCGTCTCGCTGCTCGGCATCGATTCCGTGATGGCGCCGAAGCCGCTCCGGCTCGAGGCATGGCGCCGCATCGGCGCCGACCTCGACCTCAAGAAGCTGTCGACATTGTCACGCACGATCGGTTTCGACGGCATTGTCGCCGCTGCGCGCGACATCATCGAAGGCAAGGTCAGGGGCCGGATCGTCGTCGATATGTAGCAGGAGCGATCTCGCGGATCTCCGGTTTCGCCCGCGTGGGCGAGCGCCCGGAATCCGCGCGATTGCTAAAATTCGAACGATCCGTCCCAGTCTTCCATAATTTCTGTCTGGCATGGTCCGCGCATGATCGCGGACTCCGACGTCAGACAGGACAGCAAGGCCGCCGGCGCCGACGGGTCCATCCCCGATGCGCCGAAGCGGCAAGTGCTCGTCGCGCCGCCGCTGGCTCCCGAATTGCCCGCCGCCAGTCACGACGGCCTGCCGTTCCTGACGATCGTCGCCATCGCCGTCATGGCGGGGCTGGCGCATCTTACCGGGGCGCCGATCATCATCACCGCCGGCCTCGCCGCGGTTGCCCTTGCCGGCCTTGCCATGCACCTGCGCAGCCGTCGCGACGAGCGGCGCACCGCGGCGCTGCTCGACGAGACCGCCGCGCGCAGCCGCGCCGAGATCGAGACCCTCGCCGACCGCATGTGGGAGATGCAGGAGAGCGAGGAGCGCTTCCGCGGCCTGATCGACGCGCTCGGCGACCTTGTCGTCCATCGCGACCGGGACGGCCATATCGTCTATGCCAACAGCGTCTTTGCCTCGCTTGTCGAGGCCGACCCGCGCGATCTAGCCGGCAAGACCTTGTCCGAGCTTGGCATCGATGTCGGCATCGTTCCCGACGCCGCCTTCTCCGATCATGAATGCCTGAGCTCCACCGATGTCGCGATCCGCACGCCGAACGGGCCGCGCTGGTTCTCCTGGATCGAACTGTCGGTGCGCGACAAGGACACGGGCGCCGTCTCGCACCGGGCGATCGCCCGCGACATCACGGCCCGCAAGCGTGCCGAATCCTCCCTGATCACCGCGCGCGAACGGGCCGAATATGCCAGCCAGGCCAAGTCGCGCTTCCTCGCCACCGTCAGCCATGAGATCCGCACGCCGATGAACGGCATCATGGGCATGGCGAAGCTGCTTGCCGATACCGACCTGTCGCCCGAACAGCGCACCTATGTCGGCGCTGTCTCCACCTCGGCCAGCGCGCTGCTCGCCCTCATC
>JAFKFE010000857.1 GCA_017308345.1 Alphaproteobacteria bacterium
GTGAGTTCAACGGCGTCCGCGTTGCTGCCGGCATCGGCTACAGCGTCCGCTCCGAGTACAATGCGACGGCGATCGCGACGGGCCTGAATGGCACCACGTCCTTCGCTGTGGGCGGCGGTGGCTTCGGCTGCACGATCAACTGCGACAAGGAAGTCAAGCAGCTCGCGGGTTCGGCGTCGATCCGTCACATGCCGACGGGCCTGTTCGTCACGGGTGCGGCTGGCCATCGTGACAACGAGAACTTCGAGACCATCAGCACCAGGACGGGGCAGGTGAGCTCGCGGCGGTCATTCGACTCCGACTTCTGGTACGTGTCGGGCGGTATTGCTCGCAACTTCTTCGGCATCGGTGACACGGTGCTGTTCGGCGAGACAGGCGATGGCGCCTGGTTCAACGACCTGAAGAAGAAGGCGACCGACATTTCGGAGATCCGCGACACGCTGATCTTCGGCCAGGCGTTCCAGGGAGGCATCTCCTCGGACCCTTTGGCGGCCGTTGCGGCACTGGCGGATGATGCGGAAATCTGCGGCTGCAACGGCGTCTGCAAGGGCAAGATCATCGGCGCGATCACCGGCAAGGGGCTGACCGGCCTCGACGACGTGCGCGCCCATACCAAGGCCTCGGCCTCGTGCGGCTCCTGCACGGGTCTGGTCGAGCAGCTGCTTAAGCTCACGCTGGGCGAGGCCTATAATCCCGCGGCGGTGCAGCCGATGTGCGGCTGCACGAGCCTCGGCCATGACGACGTGCGGCGCCTGATCAAGGCGAAAGGCCTGAAGACGATCCCCGCCGTCATGCAGGAGCTCGAGTGGAAGACCTCCTGCGGCTGCGCCAAGTGCCGGCCGGCGCTCAACTACTATCTCGTTTGCGATTGGCCGGACCAATATGCCGACGACTACCAGTCGCGCTTCATCAACGAGCGCGTGCACGCCAACATCCAGAAGGACGGCACCTATTCGGTGGTGCCGCGCATGTGGGGCGGGGTGACCAGCGCGAACGAACTTCGCGCCATCGCCGATGTCGTCGACAAGTTCGAGATCCCGATGGTCAAGGTGACCGGCGGCCAGCGCATCGACATGCTGGGCATCCGCAAGGAAGACCTGCCGGCGGTATGGGCCGATCTCGGCAAGGCCGGCTTCGTCTC
>JAFKFE010000858.1 GCA_017308345.1 Alphaproteobacteria bacterium
GGGAACGGGCGGGTTGGCCGTCGGCGTCGGCCGGCTCCCAGCCGAACAGGCCATCCGCCTCGCCGCCGCTCAGCATCGTCTCGGCCGCGGTGGCCGAAGCGGCGCGTGCCAGGAACGGCGAATCCTGCGCGATCTTGACGCCTTCGGCGGAAAGGGCCGCCAGCGGCAGCAACGCGCCGCCGACATTGTCGGCCGGCGCGATCGCGATCCGATGCGAGGCCATGGCGGCGATATCCGGCAGCCTGCCGTCGCGCGTCACCAGGAAAGAGCGGATGCCGACGGCGCCGTCGGCATCGACCGGCGCCACCAGCGGTTCGACGCAGCCGCAGCGCTCGGAGGCCGTGGCATAGGCGAGAGCCGAATAGACCGCGTATTGCACGCGCCCGCTCGCCTGCGCCTCGATCAGCGCGGCATAGTCGCGCGCAACGACGAACTCGACCTTCATGCCCAGCGCATCGGCATAGGCGTCCGTCAGGCGCGAAAGCCCGGGGACGGTGTTGCCTCCGCCCGGCTCGGCGACGATGCCGATGCGGAACGTGCCGATGTCGTCACGCCAGTCGGCGCGCGCCGGCCAGGAAGCCACGCCGAACGCCGCGAGAGCGGCCGCGCATATGTTGACGACCTGCCTTGTCGCGGTTTTGCCGCGCCTCGCCATGCTTGTCCTGCTCCCGCCGCATCCGCGCCTCGCAGCAACTATGGCGCGAAGCGGTTGCGGTTTGGTTTCCGATTTGCCAACACCGCCGGCGAACCTTATGTCTGGCGACCAGGACTGACAACAATGATACCCATGGCGCGCGCTTTCCTGTTCGTTCTCGATTCCTTCGGCATCGGCGGAGCGGCCGACGCCGAACGCTACGGCGATACCGGCGCCGACACGTTCGGACATATTTTTCAGGCCTGCGCGGAAGGTCGCGCCGATCGGCAAGGCCTGCGCGAAGGGCCGCTCGCCGTGCCCAACATGATGTCGCTCGGGCTTGGCAGGGCGGCACGGACGGCGACCGGGCTGACACTCGACATCAATACGCCGTTGCTTGCCTCGTCTTTCCACGGAGCTGCCCAGGAAGTGTCGAGCGGCAAGGACACGCCCTCCGGTCACTGGGAGATCGCCGGCCTGCCCGTGCGCTTCGACTGGGGTTA
>JAFKFE010000859.1 GCA_017308345.1 Alphaproteobacteria bacterium
GCCGATGGCTCGGAATCGGTCGAGATGCCCTGCGGCGCGAGGAAGGTCAGCCAGTATGCGTGTCCGAAATAGCCGAAGGCGTCATGTGAGGTGATGACGACGCGCTTCGCCTCGGGGATCGACTGGATCGCCGCCTTCACTTCGCCTTCCAGCGCATCGAGCTTGGCGGTGTAGGCGGCTGCATTGGCCTTGTAGCTGTCGCAGCCTCCCGAGTCGGCCGCGCAGAACGCATCGGCGATGTTCTTCACATAGATCCTGGCATTGGCGATCGACTGGAACGCGTGCGGATCGGTGACCGTCTTGCCGCCGCTCGTGTCGGCGCCTTCGGCGGCGTCCGCGTCGGCGAATTCCGGCTTGAAGTCGATTGGCGTCACGCCCTTGGTCAGCGTCACGATCGCGGCCTTGGTGGCGCTCGCATCCACCAGGCGCTGCAGGAAACCTTCGAAATGCAGGCCGTTGACCAGCACCACATCGGCTTTGGCCATCGCCACCGCGTCGGCCGGGCTCGGTTCATAGACATGCGCATCGCCATTCGGCCCGACGATCGTGGTGATGTTCACCCGGTCGCCGCCGACATTCTTCGCGAAATCGGCAATCACGGTGAAGCTCGCCACCACCTTGAGCGGCGCCGCGAAGGCGGAGGAGGTCGCGAAGCCGCTTAATGTTATAACGCTCAGGGTCAGGACGGCGCGGAAGGATTTCAACATGGGGGACAGTCTCCTTGCTTGGGGATTATGCGGTGCGGTGTCGGTGATGCACGATGCGGGCGCGCAACACGCCGCGCGTGCCGAACAGGATCGAGCAGAAATAGACGACGCCCGCCGAAAGGATGATCGCCGGACCCGACGGCAACGAGGCGTGGTAGGATAGAAGCAGTCCGGCGATGCAGGAGGCAAATCCGATCAGCACCGCCAGCACGCACATCGGCTCCACGCGCGCCGTCCAGAAGCGGGCGGCCGCGGCCGGCAGCATCATCAGCCCGACCGAGAGCAGCGTGCCCAGCGCCTGGAAGCCGCCGACGAGGTTGAGCACGACCAGCCCGAGGAAGATGAAATGCACCGGGCTGCCCATGCGGCTGACCGAGCGCAGGAACAGCGGGTCGAGGCATTCCGCGACCAGCGCGCGCCAGAAGACG
>JAFKFE010000187.1:0-8094 GCA_017308345.1 Alphaproteobacteria bacterium
ACTTCCGCCGTGACCAGAGCGCCATCGACGAACGGCGCGCCGAAGGTGACATTCTCGCCCTCGCCATGCGCGAGCACATTGCCGATCTCGACGATATCGCCGACCTTGGCTTCGAGCTTCTCGATCTTGAGCAGATCGTTGGCGGCGACGCGATACTGCTTGCCGCCCGTTTTGATGACTGCGAACATTTTTTGCCTTTCGCTGTTCGGTCGGCCTCGATGAACCGCCTCGGGCGGTTCGGCCGTCTTTTTGTCAGTCTGCGGGTTCAAAAAACAAGCGGCGCGGAAGAGCCTCCACGCCGAATGCGGGCTGTCCCTAACCGAAGGTTGCGCCGGAGTCAAGGCAAGCAGGCTCGCCCTGGGCGTTGCCTCCGAGCCGTGCCGGCGGCAAAGGAGAGGCAAGCGCGGTCACCGCCGCTTTTCGAAGAAGCTGGAAATCGGGCGAATAGGGCCTTGTAACTCTAGCAGCCAGCCGTTATCTAGTGCGCCGCGCCGGCAACGGCCGACCATGACCTCGCGGAGAGGTGGCAGAGTGGTCGAATGCACCGCACTCGAAATGCGGCATACTCGCAAGGGTATCGGGGGTTCGAATCCCTCCCTCTCCGCCATCATACATCGCTCTCCGAGGTTCGCGGGATCAGCGCGAAGCGGGTGCCCTCCGCAGCTTTGGCGAAGGAGGGCCGGAATCCCCGGCTTAAAACTACGCGTCTCTATCGAGAGATACTCCCGCCGTGAAGCAGCACACAGTCGCGTGACAAAGATCCGGCCATGATAGTCATATGATCTCAGGCGATCAACCTGCGGAGGACCGTTCGACATGCGTTCTGGGTGGAACCCGACAGTGTCCGGTCGCTGCGGCGGCTTCGTAGCGAATGGCAAGATGATCGGGCCAACCATGGCGGTTGCCCTTGCGATTGCGTTTTCCCTTTCGCCTTCGCATGCGGAAGCTGCAAGGCATCGCCTGCCGGGCGACTACCGATGGGGCCGTTGCCTGCTTGTCGTCGAGGGACAGACCCGCATCTCCGGAAGATGCTCCTACCAGATCGAGAAGGGCGGCGATTTCAACATCCAGGGCCCCAAGCAGGTTTTTGCCGGCATCGACTATCCCGACACGCATAGCGGGGCCGGTGAGATGTCCAGGGATTACTGGGCGGTCGTCTATAAGGACGGTGATTCCTGGGCCGGCTATTCGAACGCCGATATTGCGGCAACCCACGGCGACGAAAGATGGGAAGACCTTCGCCGCGAAGGCGCCTGCTATGTCGGGAAGGACGTCAAGATATGCCTTTGGCATTAGCTGGCTCAAGCGGATCGATCGACGCGTAAGCCGGGTCGCCGCCCCGGTTCGATGAGCAATCCCGACCGCCGGGCTCTCAATCGGCGGCCGGCCGCTCGATGGTCACCGTCGCGGAGGTTCCGACGACCAGCCTTGCCTTCGTGGCGGCGTCGCCGTCGAGGGCGATGTGCACGGGGACGCGCTGCGCGAGCCGCACCCAGGTGAAGGTCGGGTTGATGTCCGCCAGCAGCGTCCCGGACGTGCGTTCGCGGTCCTCGATGCCGGCGGCTATGCTTGCGACATGGCCCGAAAGCGACGATTTCCATCCCATCGGCCTGATCGACGCCCTGGCGCCAACCTCGATGCGCGGCAGTTTCGTCTCCTCGAAATAGCCGTCGATGCGAACCGTATCGGTGTCCACCAGCGCCATCGTGGCGGCACCCGTCGTGACATAGTCGCCTGGCCGAAGGCTGAGATTGGTGATGATGCCGTTGACGGGCGCCCTGACTTCCGAGCGGTCCAGGTTGAGCTGCGCCAGGTCGCGCGCCGCACTTGCCTGCAGGCTTTCCGACTCCGCCTCGGCCACGCTCGATTGCGCCTCCTCGATCTGCTGGACGCTGACCGCCGAGGCCGTCAGGCGCTTCAGGCGTTCCAGATTTCTCCTCGCCTGGTCGAGCGTCGCCTGCCGCCCCTCCACCACCGCCCGCGCCTGCGCGAGCGCCACGGCGAAGCGCTGGCGGTCGACCTGGAACAGCACGTCGCCCTTCCTGACCGCCTGGTTGTCCTTGACCAGGACCTCGGCCACGAGGCCTGAAACGTCGGGCGTGACGCCGACGACATCGGCGCGCACATGCGCGTCGCGCGTCCATGGCGCGTTCATGTTGTCGTCCCACAGCTTCCAGGCGGCGACGCAGGCGACGCCGACGGCGGCGGCCGTGACGAGAACCCTGCCGGTCAGTCGAAGAAAACGGTACTTCATGAGAACAGCCGATCCGAGAGCGAGCACATGGTCCCGAGGATGAGGATGTACAGCGCGAGGTTGAAGAGCGCCCGGTGCCAGACGAGCGAATAGAAGCCGGTCCACGACAGTATCTGCCAGACGACCCGCGCCACGACGAAAGCGGCCAGCATCATGACCAGGAGCCCGGGCAGGTAGACGCCGCCTATGCTGATGTCGTTCTGCATGCATCTACTCCGCCACCAGCAGCATCGGTTCCGGCATTGTCGAATGAACGGGTGGCGCGGCGTTTCGAAACAGCGCGCGCCGCAGCCCGACCAGCGCGTCGACGGATCGCCGCGCCGGAGCGGCCTGGCGTCCGGCGACGACGGCAAGCGCGGCGTCGATGCGTTCCCGCAGCCGTGGCGATGCCGCAACGGGCGCGCCGCGCCGGATGCGTTCCTTGAACAATTCGGCGATGGCCGACAGCACATCGCCGACCACGCCGCGCTCATCGGAGGTGAGCCGGTTGCGCAACCGCTGCAGTTCCACGATGTTCAGGCCCAGCCTGATTTCCGCATAGCCGTCGATCGCCGACAGTTCCTTGTTTTCCATGGATGCCAGCCGCGGAACGAGCTGCCCGAGGCGGTCGAGCATGCGCCCGGCAAGCTTGCGCTGGTCCTCGGCGCGGTCGCCGGCGGCGAGCTGCGCGAGGTCCGACCAGCCGGCATGCACCAGCCGCCTGGCGGCGATCTCGCCTCCGAAGGGCCGGACCACCAGCGTCCACACAAGCGCGAAGCCGACGCCGGCGAGCGCGGCGAGCCCGCCGCCCGCGAAGGAGGCGAAATCGGCGGAAAACCTGTCGCTGAGCGCGATGAACGATGCCGTGTTCACGGTCAGCAGCATCGCCAGCATGTTGAGCTGGGGCCTCGGGATGAGGGTGCCCAGCACGAGAAACGGCGGCGCCAGCACGAGAACCAGCAAGGGGAAGCTTTGGATCGAGGGCAGGATGGCGAACTGGTAGGCCGCGGTGACGACAAGGCTCACCGTACACCAGATGAACATCGACAGGAGAAGCGGCGCGGGCCGGTCGGTCGCCGCGAAGAACGAGCATGCGACCGCCACCATCAGCACGAAACCGGAGCCTTCGGCCCAGCCCGAATAGATCCACAGGGCGCTGGCGATGAGCACGGCGACGATCACGGAGGCGGCGTAGAAGAACAGCATTCCATGGTCGTGATGACGGATGCGCGAGAAGGTGCGGCGCCGGCGGAAGGCCAGCCTTTCGCCGCTGGATTCGCCGGTCGCGATCTGCTTCTTCAGGACCAGGCAGTCGTGCCACGCATCGACGATCTCGCGCAGCCTGGCCAAGGCGCTGTCGAGGATAAGGCTCCTCCAGTCGACGGCATAGGCGGGCGGACGCAGATCGGCGATGCGGGAGCGCAGCGCGACGGCGCGTTCCGGATCGGCGACGGCCTGCAGCCAGGCCCCGATATCGTCGAGCAGGACGATGAGATCCTCGCGCAGCACCCGGTCCTGCGATCTCAGTTCATGCAGCCGGTCGTCGAGCGACGAAAGCAGCGGAAGCAGCAGCATGAGGCGTCCGCGCAATTGCCGCGCCTGGCGCGTAAGCCCGTGCGTCTGGTGATCGTATCCGAGCTGGCTGATGAGGATGTCGAAGCCGAAAATGTCGGACGCCAGCTTCTGCCGGACCGGGGGCGCCGGCCGCCCCATGCCTTCGCCACGCAGTATTTCGCCGGCCCACTGAGCTGCGTCGCCGAGCCAGTTGGAAATACGCGACGACATCAGCGAAGACAGCCCTATCGGGAACACCAGTTGCGCGACCACGCTGGCGCAGACGATGCCGAGGATGATCTCCTGGCTGCGCGCCGAGGCGATGTCGAAGATCGTCTGCGGCGCGTCGACGGCCGGCAGCGCGATCAGCGGCAGCGAATAGCCGGCAAGCATGAAGACATAGCTGCGCGGCGTGCGGTCGAGCGTCGAGATGTAGAGCAGCACCCCTGTCCACAGCGCGACGGCGATGCTCATCAGGAGCGGCGAATTGACGAAGGCCGGCAAGAAGAGGACGGACCCGGCGGCGCCGATCAGCGTGCCGAACGCGCGGTAGAGCCCCTTGGACGAGGTCGCCCCGGCAAGTGGATTGGCCACGACATAGACGGCGGCCATGGCCCAGTACGGCCGCGGCAGGTCGAACGAAAGCGCTATGTAGAGCGCCAGCATCGAGGCGAGGAACGCCTTGATCGAGAACAGCCAGTCCTGCCGGGAAGGAAGCGTCATGCGTTTGGCTCTCGCGCCCGCCTCCTCACCTGCGGGCGCCAGGATGGGTTGTGGCTAGCGGTTGATGTCGACATCCTTGGTCTCGCGCCCGACCAGCAGGGCGATCAGCGTCAGCACGGCCATGGCCGAAAGGTAGACGCCGACCCAGAAGGGCCCGCCGCCCATGCTCCACAGCGCCACGGCGATGAAGGGCGCCACGGCGGCGCCGAGGATCGAGGACACGTTGTAGGAGATGCCCGAGCCGGTGTAGCGCACATTGGCCGGGAAAAGCTCCGGCAGCAGCGCGCCCATGGGACCGAAGGTCATGCCCATCAGGCTGAAGCCGAGGATGAGCCAGGCCATGACGCCGGCGGTGCCGGCATGGAGCATCGGCACCCAGGACAGCCCGAATATCGCGATGGCGATGGTGATCCAGATCAGCGTGCGGCGCCGGCCCCAGCGGTCGGCCCAGGGACCCGAGACCATGGTGAAGACGCCGAAGAAGACCACGCCGATGATCATCATGAGCACGAAGGTCGTGTAGTCATAGCCGAGGCCTGGCACGGCGGCCGAGGGCGCGGCGCGGCCATAGCTCAGCGAAAACGTCGTCATCAGGTAGAACAGCACGTAAGTGGCGAGCATGTAGAAGGTCCCGAGAACGAGCTCCTTCCAATGCGTGCCGACGACCGAGGCCAACGGCACCTTCCTGACCTTGCCGGCGCGCACGGTGTTGTCGAAGGCGGCGCTCTCGACCAGGTTCAGCCGCACCCAGAGGCCGATGGCCACCATGATCAACGAAAACAGGAACGGGATGCGCCAGCCCCAGGACAGGAAGGCCAAGGACGGCCGCGAGGGATCGTCCGAGGGCATCGTGGCGGCGATGATCAGGAACAGGCCGTTGGCGATGATGAAGCCGATCGGCGCGCCGAGCTGCGGAAAGGTGCCGTAGACGGCGCGCTTGCCCTTCGGCGCGTTCTCGGTCGCGACCAGCGCCGCGCCGCTCCACTCCCCGCCGAGGGCAAAACCCTGGGCGAGGCGCAGCACGACCAGCAGGGCCGGCGCCAGCCATCCGGCGCTCGCATAGGTCGGGAGCAGGCCGATCAGGAACGTCGCCAGCCCCATGGTGAGCAGCGCGCCGACCAGCGTGATCTTGCGGCCGCGCCGGTCGCCGAGATGGCCGAAGAAGATCGCGCCCAGCGGACGCGCGATCATGGCGGCGCCGAACACCGCGAAGGAGGCGAGCAGCGCCGTCGTGTCGTTGCCGGCGGGGAAGAACAGATGCGGGAACACGAGCACCGCCGCCGTGGCGTAGACATAGAAATCGTAGAACTCGATGGTGGTGCCGATCAGGCTCGCAAGGAGCACCCTGGAACGCGGATTGGCGGGGGAAGCTGCTGGCACTGTGTCGAAAGCAACGGACATCAAAACACCTGTGAGGGAACCGGCCAAGCCGGCCCCCTTGCATTGGGAACAGACACTTGGTGAGAGCCGATCTGTCCGGATAAAATGGGCCGATCGCGCCAACTCGCCGATATAGATTGCATCCTAATAGATTGTATGCGAATAATTAGCAATGGAAAATGAACGGTCCAGAAGCCGCGAAACGATCGGCCAGATCATAACCAGCGTGGCGCGCCTGTGGCGTCGCACCGCCAATGAACGGCTGGACCGCTGCGGGCTGTCCCACGCCATGGCCATGCCGCTGCTGGCGCTGTGGCAGTTGGGCGGCGAAGCGCGCCAGGGCGCCGTGGCCGAGCAGGCCGGCCTGGAAGGCCCTTCGCTGGTCCGCCTTATCGATCTGCTGGTGGCCGAAGGCCTGGTCGCAAGGCGTGAGGATCCGAGCGACCGCCGTGCCAAGATCGTGTCGCTGACGAAGGACGGCGAGGCGCGGATGAAGGCCATCAACACGGTGCTTGCCGAACTCAGGCACGAGCTGGTCTCGCTCATCGGCGATGAAGAGCTCGAGACCGCGTCGGCCGTGTTGCGCCAGATCCAGGCCGAGCTCGGCAACAGGCTCGGCGAGAGCTGAGCGGCGGCGTAACGGCCAGCGCCGGCGAGAGCCGCCGCCGCCTCGCTGCATCATACAGCTTTCGGAACGGTCGATGAGATTCAGCCTGCCTCATGCGCGGCGATCGCGCTCAGGAAAACCTCCCCGAATTCCTTCAGCTTGGCCGCGCCGACGCCGTTCACCTCGGCGAAATCGTCGAGGTCTTGCGGGCGGCGCTCGGCCATGTCGATCAGCGTGCGGTCGGAGAACACCACATAGGCCGGCACCTGGCGTTCCTTGGCGAGCCGCAGCCGCAACGTCTTGAGCGTTGCCAGAAGCGATGCGTCGACGCCCTCGCCATCCGCGGCCGCGCCTTGCGCGGCACGCTTCCTGCCGCGCTGGAGGCGGTCCCGGCCCTCGACACGATATTCGAACGCGACCTCGCCACGCCCGAGCGCGCGGCCGCTTTCGGAGATGGCGAGGCCGCCATGCCCTTCGGGATCCGGCACCAGGAAGCCGCCGGCGACGAGTTGCCGGATGAGCGACAGCCAGACCGGCTTCCTGTGCATGATGCCGGTCCCGAAGCTGGCGAGCTTCTGATGGCCTCTGGCCAGCACCTTTTCAGTCTCATGGCCGAGCAGGATGTCGATGACATGGGCGGCGCCGAAGCGCTCGCCGCTTTGCGCCACCGCCGAAAGGATGATGCGCGCTTCCGCCGAGCCATCGGCGCGCGGCGCCTGGTCGAGGCAGTTGTCGCAATTGCCGCAGGCCTGCGCTTCCTCGCCGAAATAGCCGAGCAGCACCTGGCGCCGGCACTGCGCCGTCTCGCAATAGCCGATCAGCGTGTCGAGCCGGCGATGCGCCCGTCTCTTGTGCTCGGGCGAGGTATCCTCGTCGTCGATGAACATCCGGCGCGTGCGGATGTCGCCGGCGCCGTAGAGCATATGCGCTTCCGCCGACCGTCCGTCGCGTCCGGCGCGGCCGATCTCCTGGTAATAGGCCTCCAGGCTGCCCGGCAGGTCGGTGTGGAAGACATAGGCGACGTCGGGCTTGTCGATGCCCATGCCGAAGGCGATCGTCGCCACCATGACGACGCCGGACAGGCTCATGAACGCGTTCTGGTTGGCCTCCCGCGCGTCCTTGCTCATGCCGGCATGGTAGGCGAGCGCGCGCACGCCGTTCTTCTCCAGGAAGGCCGCCATTTCCTCGGTCTTGCGGCGCGACAGGCAGTAGATGATGCCGCTCTTGCCCTGGTGGCGCTCGATGAAGCGCAGCAGCTGGCGCTTGCTGTCCTGCTTGGCCTCTATCGCCAGCTTGATGTTGGGCCGGTCGAAGCCCAGCACCAGGGTCTCAGCGCGCCCGGCGAACAGCCGCGCCTCGATGTCGGCGCGCGTGGCCTCGTCCGCCGTCGCCGTCAGCGCGATGATCGGCACTCGCGGAAACAGCCCGCGCAGCCGCGACAGGTCCTCATATTCGCGCCGGAAGGCCGGGCCCCATTGCGAGATGCAATGCGCCTCGTCGATGGCGATCAGCCCGACATCGAGACGGGACAGGGCTTCGAGCATCCGCTCCGTCATCAGCCGCTCCGGCGCCATATAGAGCCGCCGCGTCTGCGCGG
>JAFKFE010000187.1:8182-10501 GCA_017308345.1 Alphaproteobacteria bacterium
CGAGGAATTGATCGTGTCGGCGGCCACGCCGGCAAGGCGCAGGGCGGCGACCTGATCCTGCATCAGCGCCACCAGCGGCGAGACCACGATGGTGAGCCCGCCCTTGACCAGCGCCGGAATCTGATAGCAGAGCGACTTGCCGGCGCCTGTCGGCATCACCGCCAGCACATGGCGCCCGGCGAGCAGCGCCTCGATGACGGCAGCCTGCCCGGGGCGGAAATCGTCGAAGCCGAACACATCCTTGAGGACGCGCCGCTTGTGGTCCTCGGTCCGCAGGCCTGCTGCCTGTGCCGGCATCACCGCGCCATCCCCGCGTTCAAGGTATCAGCCGTCATGTCGTAGCCGAACTCGTCGCAGAACTCTTTCAGGCGAGCAAGAAATGTCGGTGGCAGCGTATGCAGATAGGTTCGGAATTCTTCGTTCCGCTCCCATTTCCTAAGGGAAGTCGCTCGTATGGGGTTGGCTATGTCCTCGCTGAAGTGGATACTCGGCTTGAGCTTGAACGCGCGCGCGATCCGTTCCTGGATCTCGTCCGGTCGAGCGATCATGTCCTCATAACGAACATAGACGATCACGCGGTTTGGCTGCGCTTTTCTCAGCCGCAGCAAGGCGTCATATTCCAGCACCCAGCGCTGGGGCGTTGTGTGAAAGCGGCGCTCCGCCCTGGTCTGCGGATGCGAACTGGTGAGCACGTCGAAAGGGTGGCGGACGCAATAGATCAGGCCGATCGCCGCTGGCAGTCTCGCCAGATGCGCATGATTGCGTTCGGGACGTTTCACGACAAGATTGGATTCCGGACGGTCCAGCAGATCCAACTGGACATATTTCGCTTCCGCCCGATGGACGAAGGTGTCTTCGAAACATCCCATCAGGTGCTGTGTCAGCGTCGTGCCGCTGCGCGCGCAGCCGGCAATGAATATCTTGTTGTAGTGCGCCGTGTCCGCTTTTACCCAAACCCGCCACAGTCGCTTCAAATCCAGCGCCAGTCGCCGGACCTCCCTGATCGGTCGTCTGGTGGCCTGGCGCAAAAGCGCTTCTGACTTTCGGACAACATCCATTCTCGACTTTCTCTTCCACCCGCCATGTTCATCCGCTGCCGGCGCCAGTATCGAACCATTGTCTCTTTGGCCGATATGCCTGCAAAGTTCCAGCCTTCTTCATTTGTTAAACCTGTCTTCACCATGTTGCGGCACCGTTGCCTTCCGCGGCGATGTTTGAGTACCGCGGCGGCGCAACCCGCGCCCAGGCAACAGGCCCGCGCTTCACGGCGTGGGCTTCCTTTTGAAGGACGAACGCTCCGCCAGGGAAATCGGCCAGGCGCGAAGCTGTTGCCCGGCATGACCGCGCCAGGCATGCAATCCGATGACCGGGCGCCCGAGACGGCGCAACATCCCGTCACAGCCGATAGGCTTTCCTGGCAAGCGTGTAGGCCAGTTCCCCGGCCAGCTCGTGCGCCTCCTCCTCCCGGAGGCGATGCTCTGCGACCAGCCGCGCCAGGAAGGCGCAGTCGACGCGGCGGGCGACGTCGTGGCGCGCCGGGATCGACGGGAAGGCGCGCGTGTCGTCGTTGAAGCCGACGGTGTTGTAGAAGCCTGCCGTCTCGGTGGTCATTTCACGGAAGCGGCGCATGCCTTCCGGGCTGTCATGAAACCACCAGGCCGGCCCGAGCTTCAGCGCCGGATAGACGCCGGCGAGCGGCGCCAGATCGCGCGCATAACTCGTCTCGTCGAGCGTGAACAGGATGATCGTGAGGTCGCGCTCCAGCCCGACGCAATCGAGCAGCGGCTTCAGCGCCGTCACATAATCGGTCTTGGTTGGGATATCGAAACCCTTGTCGCGGCCGAACTTCCGGAAGACGGAAGGCGAATGATTGCGCCAGGAGCCCGGGTGGATTTGCATGACCAAGCCGTCGTCACGGCTCATCCTGGCCATCTCGGTCAGCATCTGGGCGCGGAACAGCCGCCTTTCGCGCTCGTCGCCGGAGCCACGCCGGACGCGGTTGAACAATTCCTCGGCCGCCGCGTCCGACAGATTGGCGGTCTCGGCGGTGGGATGGCCGTGGTCGGACGAGGTCGCGCCGAATTCCTTGAAATAGGCGCGGCGCTTCCGGTGCGCATCGCGATAACCGGTCCAGGTGCCGGTATCGCATCCGGTGATTTCGCCGAGCCGATCGAGATTGGCCGAAAAGCCTTCGAAATCGGGATCGCAAACGGCGTCGGGCCGATAGGCGGTGACGACACGGCCGTTCCAGCCGCTGCCGCGGATCGTCCGGTGCCATTTGAGGTCGTCGAGCGCGCCCTCGGTGGTGGCGATCACCTC
>JAFKFE010000860.1 GCA_017308345.1 Alphaproteobacteria bacterium
CAGCCGCGCCGCGTCCCGCTCCGCACGCCCCGCCCTCGCATAGCCAGGGCAAGCGCGGGGTGCCCGGCATCGAGGCGATCATCGCCGTTGCCTCCGGCAAGGGCGGCGTCGGCAAGTCGACCACAGCCGTCAACCTCGCGCTTGGCCTTGCCGCCAACGGCCTGCGCGTCGGCGTGCTCGACGCCGACATCTACGGCCCATCCATGCCCAAGCTGCTCAACATCCATGGCCGGCCGCAGACGGTCGACGGCAAGATTCTGAAGCCGATGCAGAATTACGGGCTCAAGGTGATGTCGATGGGCTTCCTCGTCGATGAGGAGACGCCGATGATCTGGCGCGGTCCGATGGTGATGTCGGCATTGACGCAGATGCTGCGCGAGGTCGAATGGGGCGCGCTCGACGTGCTGGTGGTCGACATGCCGCCCGGCACCGGCGACGCCCAGCTCACCATGGCCCAGCAGGTGCCGCTGGCCGGCGCCGTCATCGTCTCGACGCCGCAGGATCTGGCGCTCATCGACGCGCGCAAAGGTCTCAACATGTTCAAGAAGGTCGACGTTCCGCTGCTCGGCATCGTCGAGAACATGAGCTACTTCCTCGCGCCCGACACCGGCAAGCGCTATGACATTTTCGGCCATGGCGGCGCGCGCCGCGAGGCCGAAAGGCTTGGCGTCACGTTCCTCGGCGAGGTGCCGCTGGAAATGGGCATCCGCGAAAGCTCCGACGCCGGCGCGCCGGTCGTCGTCTCGAAGCCGGACGGCGCCGAGGCGAGGATCTATCGCGACATAGCATCAAAGGTCTGGGATCGGGTCCAGGAGGAGCGCGGCGCGGCCGAAGCCGCCGTGCCGAGCATCGTGTTCGAGTAGCCCCTGAGGGGAGGGTCAGGCGCCGACCTTCTCCCCGAACGTCGAGAAGAACTGCCCCGCGAGCTTCTTCGATGTCGACTCGATCAGTCGGCTGCCGAGCTGCGCTATCTTGCCGCCGACCTCGGCCTTGGCGGCGTATTTGAGCACCGTCGCATCCGGCCCGTCGGCGGTCAGCGTGACGTCGGCGCCGCCCTTGGCGAAACCGGCAATGCCGCCCTTGCCCTCGCCCTGGATGGTGTAGGAATGCGGAGGCTTGAGATTCTTCAGCG
>JAFKFE010000188.1 GCA_017308345.1 Alphaproteobacteria bacterium
CGCACCAGGTCGATCGGCACCTCATAGAGCGCCGAATATTTCGCGATCAGCCGCTCGATATCGCCGCGCGGCCCGCTGGCCTGCTTTTCGGGCTGGCCGGGCGCCGCCAGCAGCGCCGGATTATCCGGCGCCACATAGGCGACCTGCTGCACGCCCGGCATCGGCGCGACTTTCGCCGTCTGGCCGGTGACCGGCATGGCGACGCCCGCGGTCGTATAGACCGCCGCCTGCTTGATGGACGCAGCTTGCTTGATCGATCCTGGGCCGGTCGGCGAACCGCCGGCCGTCAGCACCGGCGGCGGCGGAAACTGGCCGGCCATCGGCGTCGCTCCGGCGAAGGCCGCGGGCTGCGCCATAACCATGGCGGACTGGGGCGCGCCGGGCTGGACAGGCGGAGGCAAAAGCGCGCTTTGCGTCGCCAGCGCGCTTTGCGTCGCGAGTACGCCAGACGTCGCCGGCGCGCCCGGCGTGGTCGCCATGGCGACGGCATCGCCGGTAAGCGCGGCGGTCTGCACCTGCGCGAGTCCGGAAGGCTCCGGCAGCACGGCCACCGTTTCGGGCAGCGCGACCGTCGGCGTATCGTCGGCTACGGCAGGCGTCGAGGCCTCCGCCAGCGCGGGGGCGGCCTTCATCTGCGAGGTCGAGGTGCATCCGCTTAGACCAGCAGCGGCAAGGAGCACGCCGATCGCGGTGATTATGATTTTAGCTGGCAAGCCGTGAGGGTCCGGTTTGTCGGTTGTTAAGGAGTCCTTACACCAGCGATTCACGCCCCGCAATCGGGGCCACCCGGCGGTTTTCGGGTGGCGGCAACAGGGCGGAAATGCCATATTGTTCTGGATATGTACTCGTTTTTCGCCGTTTTGCGGAGGGAATACGCCATGAAACCCACATCTGAGATCACGGCCGGCCACGCAGTGTTAGAAACAGTGATCGGCTTCATGGGCATCGCCTGGAACGAGAAGGGCCTGATCCGGCTCTGCCTGCCCGAACGCGGCCGCGAGGCGGTCGAGCGCCGGCTGTTGCGCCACCCGGGCGTTTCGACTGCGACCAACCAACCGAAATGGGTGGTCGAGCTGATCGCCTCGATCAAGGCTTACGCGGCCGGCGAGGATGTCGATTTCTCCGATGTGCCGGTCGACCTCGACGGCGTCGACGATTTTCGTCTCGCCATCTACGACGCGGCGCGCAAGCTCGGCTTCGGCGAGACGACCACCTATGGCGAGCTGGCGAGGCGCGCCGGCCATGCCGGGCTGTCCCTCGAGACGGGCGCGGCGCTTGGCGCCAATCCGGTGCCGCTGGTCATTCCATGCCACCGCATCCTGGCGGCCGGCGGCAAGATCGGCGGCTTCTCCGCGCCGGGCGGCTCGGCCACCAAGGAAAAGATGCTGGCCATGGAAGGCGTTCGCGTCGGCCCGCCGCCGGCCGCGCAGGCCTCGTTCGGGTTCTGAAGAGCCCCAACAGGAGTGTAAAACGCTCCAGCGTGTGTTGAGATTCAGGTCAGGCCGAGTCGAGAGCAGTGGTGTACGAGAACCGGAGCGGAGCGTACTTTTGGGTACGTGAGCACCGGAAGCGCAGGATACCGCAGCTCGCAGACCGGCATCACCTAAATATCAGCACACGCTAGTGCCGGCGGGGGAAAAACCGCCGCCGGAAATGGTCGAAATCCGGCCGCTTGCAGACATACACGGCACAGGATTTCGTGTCGGCGGTTGGCACATAGGCCCGCGACCTCACTTCGCCCGCGTTGCAGAAGCGCTCGTCGCGCACGTAGCGGTCGTAGAGCGGCAGGCCCGGCACGCGCGTCGACTGGTAGCGCAGGATGACGGCGCCCTGCCTGGCGATCGTCGCCTGCACCCGGTCGCAGCTCATGCGCGTCGGATCGTAGCGCGACACCGCCTGCGCCTCGGCGGCCACCAGCAGCAGGCAGGCGGCAAGCAGAATGGTCTTCATGTTTCTCTCCCAGATCCAGGAAAAGTGCGTGGTGTTTAAGTTCGGCGCCTTCGCCGTAACCTTCCGTCCGATATTGCGTCAAAACAGGCTCCTGGAGCGGTTCACCGTTTCCGTGACGGCGAACCGATCTCGCATGGCGAGCGCCTCATCCCTCCACAACGCGCTGCCGCTGTCAAAACTTCCGGGCGGTTACAGGGCCTTCGGGCGGCGTCGAGGCGAACCGTCTTGTTTTCTTACGCAAACTATCCTATATCCGGCGCATTGAATTTGGCCGATCGATCGGGCCTCGCGATCCCTCGCGTTTGCTGACGTCTCCAAAGTTTCGATACCACCGGCCGGACTTTGGGTCCGGTCAAACGAAAGCAAATGTGGAAGGGCATTTTCCATGGCAACTGGTACGGTCAAGTGGTTCAACGCCACCAAGGGCTACGGCTTCATCCAGCCTGACAATGGCGGCGCGGACGTTTTCGTCCACATCTCCGCTGTCGAGCGCGCTGGCATGACCAGCCTCGCTGAAGGCCAGAAAATCAACTTCGAGATCGAGCAGGACCGCCGCACCGGCAAGTCCGCCGCCAGGCGGAACGCTTGGCGTTGCAGAAATGCGGCTAAGCAAAGGCGCGCGCCGGACGAAGGTTCGGGGCGCGCGGCAAGTCACGGATGTACTGACGGTCGCGCGAGAAGCGCGCCGGAGCGAACAGACCCGACAAGCTGGAACAGCGGATAGCTGCCAGCCCGAGCCGGACGCTCCCGATCAGGCTACCGGCATAGGAAGGCGGGCATTGCCCGCCTTTTTTGTTGCCTGGATTTCGGTGAGCTACTGTCTGGGTCTAGTGCTCCCACGGTGGTGCTTTTAGTGCGGTATGTGGTAGCATTGCTCCATGACCAAGCTTGAACAAATCGAAAAATCCGTCGCCGAACTCAGCCCCGAGGAGTTGAAGGCATTTGCCGCTTGGTTTGAGGCTCTTCAGGCTGATTTGTGGGACAA
Organism: Alphaproteobacteria bacterium; assembly: GCA_017308345.1. Taxonomy (GTDB): domain Bacteria; phylum Pseudomonadota; class Alphaproteobacteria; order Rhizobiales; family Rhizobiaceae; genus Mesorhizobium. The sequence continues at coordinate 2,936 of JAFKFE010000188.1, forward strand.
GCAAATCGAGGCCGACGCGAAGGCGGGTCGGCTGGACAAGCTTGCAGAACAAGCACTGGCCGACCACCGCGCAGGCCGGACGCGGCCTCTGTGAACCACTTGCCGCCCCTTCGTTTTGGGACGCCTACCATAAACTACCTAAATCAATCAGGATGAAGGCTGACAGCAGCTTCGCCAAGCTGCGTGCAGATCCGTTTCATCCTTCGCTCCATTTCAAGCGGGTTGGACGTTATTGGTCGGCTCGAGTTGATCTGGACCACCGTGCTGTTGCGGTCCGAGACCAGGACGATGTGATCTGGTTTTGGATCGGCACCCATTCCCAGTATGAGCGCCTGTTGAAGTAGCTGCGTTAAGCACGCAGTTCGCCTATTGGCGCGCCGACTAGGTCAGCCACGAAGCGGCGCAAGTGCGAATTATCCTACCCACTCGATCGGCACATGCCCCTTGTCGGCTTCGACCCGCCGCAGCCAGGCGGCGACGGCCGGATAGGCGTCGAGCTGGAAACCGCCCATCCCGGCGGTGTGGGTATAGGCATACAAGGCAATGTCGGCGACGCTATAGGCGTTGCCGGCGAAGTATTCATTCCGCTCCAGATACTTGTTCATCACGCCCAGCGCCTTGTTGCCGCGCTCCAGCGTCTGCGCCAATCGCTCCGGCGTCGCATCCTTCGCCCGCTCCGGAAAGGTCAAAAGCGCCTTGCGCACCGCGATATAGGGCTCGTGGCTGTATTGTTCGAAGAACAGCCATTGATAGGCCAGGGCGCGTTCGTATCTGTCGGCCGGCAGGAAGCGCGTGCCTTCGGCAAGATAGAGCAGGATGGCGTTGCTCTCGGCGATGCGCCTGCCATCGTCGAGCTCGAGCATCGGCACCATCGCGTTCGGATTCTTGGCGACATAGTCGGGCCTGCGCGTCTCGCCGGTGTGCGAGCTCACCTCGACCCGGGTGAAGGGAATGCCGAGCTTGGCCATCAACAGCCGCGGCTTGTAGCAATTGCCGCTGTCGGCCATGTCGTAAAGGATCATGCCTGTTGCCCTCTCCTGGTCCTGCCGGAAGGCTCTAACGCGGAGGTCGTGTCTCATCCAGTGATTTGTTTTTGAGAAAAACCATCAGCGATGCTGATGCATCCTCAGGATCAAGCATCAGCGGCGCTGATGCAGGGGGACCACCTTGTTGCCGGCGTCGAGCAGGGCGTCCACGGAAAGCGGCTCTTCCTTGAAGACGGTGCCGGCGAGCGCCGGGCGGGCCAGGTGAAAACCCTGCAGCAGGTCGACGCCGCCCTCGAGCGCGACGCGCAGATGCTGAGCGTGTTCTATGCCTTCGACCAGCACTTTGGCGCCGCGCTCATGCAGCATCCCCACCAGCGGCCGGAAGAAGCGCTCGGCGGCGGCGTGGCGGCAGAGCCCGGCAAACCAGGCGCCGTCGATCTTGACGATGTCGGGCGCAAGCAGGTTGATGCGCGCCTCGGTCGAATGTCCCGTGCCGAAATCGTCGATGGCGATACGGATGCCATCGCGCCGCATCTCGCGCACCAGGCTGGCGAGAACATGATCGTCGGCGGCTTGTTCGGTGATCTCGCAGACCAGCAGGCCCGGCTCCAGCTCGAAATCGCCCAGATGCCTGGTCATCAGCCGGATTTCGGCCAGCGCCCGCCCTGGATGGTCGTTGATCGTCGGATTGTAGTTGAAGAACAGCGTCAGCCCATCGACGCCGATATTGCGGTAGTTGCCGAGATGCAGCATCCGGCACATCGTCTCGACAAACAGCCGGTCGGACGCGGGAATGCCGCCGAAGAAGATCGACGGGGCCACCGGCTCGGCGATGCGGCGCGGCTCGATCAGCCCCTCGACGGCGACCGCCCTGAGCACCCTGCCCTCCGGCGCGAAGATCGGCTGATAGGCGCTCCACAGCCGGAATTCGCCGTAGATGCCGAACTGAAGGCCAATCTCGTCGGCGAAGATCGCCTTGGCGACATCGCGCCGCCTCTCACGCTTTTCGTTCATGGCGCGACCTTGCGCCCGAACACCCTTGCCGGCCGCGCCGGCGATGCCGGAGCCGACGGGCTTGCGGCGGCCGATGTCCTGCTTTCCTCGTCCGCGGGCTGCTGAGCGCCCTTGCCGAAGACGCGAAAGCTGGTTGGGGCAAGTTCGGGCCGGGCAAGCACATAGCCTTGCACCATGGAAGCGCCGGACCGCTCGGCGAGCTCCAGCTGCCAGCTTTCCTCGAGACCTTCGAAGACGGTATGGATGCCCTGGGCCTCGAAGCCCTGCACCATTGTCGTCAGCAACGCGAAGCCGGCGCCGGACTCCATCAGGTGGGTGATCCAATGCGCATCGAACTTGACGATGTCGGGCTTGAGTTCCTTGATCCGGTTGATATCGGATTCATCGGCGCCAAAGTCGTCCACCGCGATGCGGAAGCCATTGGCCCTCAGCGCCTCGACAAACTCGTAGAGCGTTTCCTGCGAGGCCGATTTCTGCTCGGTGACCTCGCAGACGATGCGGCGCGGATCGATGCCGGCTTCATGCAGCACCAGCCGCATGTCGCGCAGCGCCTTGTCGGCGATGCCGCGATCGGTGAACACCGACGGATCGAAATTGATGAAGATGGACGCCTCCTCCGGCAGGCAGGCGCCGGCGTTCAGAAGATGCAGCGTGCGCGTCAGAGCCTCGATATGCAGGCGGTCGCCTGCCTGGCAGGTGCCGAAGAAGCTCACCGGCGACTGCGGCTCGCCGTCGCGGAATGGCCGGATCAGCCCCTCAAAGGCGGTGACCGAAAGCTTGCCCTCCTTGAAGGCGAAGATCGGCTGAAACGCGCTCTGCAGCGTATAGATGCCCCAGACACCGGTCGAGGTGCCGTCGTCATGACGGATGATGTGGGCAAGCCCGATACTGCGCGACAAAGCTTCCTCGTTCCGCGCGACTGGCGCAATTCGATCCGCGATCCTGCCAGCCAAGGGTTTACCGGCCGTTGATGAATTTAGCGTTGCCGCTCACGCAGGCAGACTTTGGTCACGCCTCCTTGACCCCTGGCTCATCGCACAATGCTTGCGCTTGCCGCCGTGATGCGACATGAGAGGCGCCGCGGCCGCTCCTGGTCGCTTTCCTAGGAGACATCTTGTCATGGCCTTTCTCGCCGACGCCCTTTCCCGCGTTAAGCCTTCCGCGACCATCGCGGTGACGCAGAAAGCGCGCGAGCTGAAAAATGCCGGCCGTGACGTGATCGGCCTGGGCGCCGGCGAGCCGGACTTCGATACGCCCGACAACATCAAGAACGCGGCGATCGAGGCGATCCGCCGCGGCGAGACCAAATATCCGCCGGTGTCGGGCATCGTGCCGCTGCGCGAGGCGATCGCGAAAAAATTCAAGCGCGAGAACAATCTCGACTACCGGCCGGAGCAGACCATCGTCGGCACCGGCGGCAAGCAGATCCTGTTCAACGCCTTCATGGCGACGCTCAACCCCGGCGACGAGGTCATCATCCCGCGCCCCTACTGGGTGAGCTATCCCGAAATGGTGGCGATCTGCGGCGGCACGTCGGTCTTCGCCGACACCTCGATCGACAACGGTTTCAAGCTGACGGCCGAAGTGCTGGAAAAGGCGATCACGCCCAAGACCAAATGGCTGTTGATGAACTCGCCGTCCAACCCGTCGGGCGCCGCCTACACGCAGGCCGAGCTCAGGGCTCTGGCCGATGTGCTGCTCAGGCATCCGCATGTCTGGACGCTGACCGACGACATGTACGAGCACCTGACCTATGGCGACTTCGTCTTCAAGACCATCGCCGAGGTCGAGCCGAACCTTTATGAGCGCACGCTGACCATGAACGGCGTGTCGAAAGCCTATGCCATGACCGGCTGGCGTATCGGCTACGCCGCCGGCCCGGTGCCGCTGATCAAGGCGATGGACATGATCCAGGGCCAGCAGACCTCGGGCGCCTGCACCATCGCGCAATGGGCTTCCGTCGAGGCGCTCAACGGGCCGCAGGACTTCATTGCGAAGAACAAGGCGATCTTCCAGGGCCGGCGCGACCTCGTGGTCTCGATGCTCAACCAGGCGCGCGGCATCTCCTGCCCCTCGCCCGAAGGCGCCTTCTACGTCTACCCGTCCTGCGCCGAGCTGATCGGCAAGAAGACCAAGGCCGGCAAGGTGATCGACACCGACGAAGCCTTCTGCTCGGAACTGCTGGACGCCGAAGGCGTGGCGGTGGTGTTCGGTTCGGCCTTTGGGCTCGGTCCGAATTTCCGCATCTCCTACGCCACCTCGGAAACCTTGCTCGAGGAAGCCTGCACGCGCATCCAGCGGTTCACCGCCTCGCTGACCTGATCGGCGCGAAGCCGCCAGACGCGAAGAACCCGGCTTCAGGCCGGGTTTTTTGTCGGGCCCGTCCTAACCGCCATATTGCTCTTCGGACACCTGCTCCAGCCAATCGGCCTGGACGCCGTCCAGCGCCTCCTGCATGGCGATATGGGTCATGGCGGTTTTCCGCCCGGCGCCGTGCCAGTGTTTCTCGCCGGGCGCGAAGGAAATGACGTCTCCTGCCCTGATCGTCTGGATCGGCTCGCCCCAGGTCTGGGCAAGTCCGGCGCCGGCCGTGACATAAAGCGTCTGCCCAAGCGGATGCGTGTGCCAGTAAGTGCGCGCGCCGGGCTCGAAACTGACCAGTGTCGCCCTCAGCCGCGCCGGCGCTTCCTTTTCGATGATCGGCGTCTGCAGCACCCGCCCGGTGAAATAGGTCTCCGGCGCGACGATTGTCGGCACGCTGCCGCACGCAATGATCTTCATCCTGCAATCCTCGAACACGTTGGTCGAAAAAAGGCGCGGGGCGCCTGATGGAACAAGTGTCATCCCGTAGCAAGGCCGTTGCAACCGGCTTCCAGGCTGCCGGGCGACAATGCCCGCTCGGCGTTCGCCAAGCGCTCGCCCTCACAGCCTGACAAACCAGAATGACGGCCTGACGACCCCAAGCCGGCGAACATCCTATTTTCCTTGCCCTGCCGGCGAACCCGTGTGACGATGGCTTTGGGAAGGGGTGCATAAACCCCGCCCGCGACGGCCGAACAGGCCGGCCGCCGCTCTGCATAGGGTGCGATCGGACGCAAAACCGGTTTTCACTTTTGCTGATCGCTCTCTTGGGAAACGCCTGAGTGGAGGTCAGCCATGGGTACTCGCGCCGGAGGACGACGCACGGGACCGAAATGCATCGCCATAGTCGGTCCCTTTGCAAGCGGTAAGACGACACTTCTCGAAGCCATCCTCGCCCGCACGGGCGCCATTCCCCGCCAGTCGCCCGTTTCATCGGGCAACACCGTTTCCGATCATTCGCCCGAAGCCCGCGCCCACGCCATGAGCGTCGAGGCGACCTTCGCCACCACCGATTTCATGGGCGAGCAGATCACCTTCGTCGACTGCCCCGGCTCCATCGAATTCGCCTTCGAGGCCGAACCGGTGCTTGCCGCTTGCGACCTCGCGGTGGTCGTCGCCGAGGCCGACGAGAAGAAGATCCCTGCGCTCCAGCTCATCATGCGCAAGCTCGACGATCTCGCCATTCCGCGCATCCTGTTCCTCAACAAGGTCGACAAGGCGATCGCGGGCGTGCGCGAGACACTGAAGATGCTGCAGCCGGCAAGTTCGGTGCCGCTGCTGCTGCGCCAGATTCCGGTGCGCAAGGACGGCATCGTCATCGGCTCGATCGATCTGGCGCTGGAACGCGCCTACATCTACCGCGAATATGCCGAAAGCCAGGTCGCCGACATCGCGAACGATGACAAGGCGCGTGAACTGGAAGCGCGTTTCTCGATGCTGGAGACGCTCGCCGACCATGACGATCACCTGATGGAGCAGCTGCTGGAGGAGATCGAACCGCCGAAGGATGCGATCTTCGACGATCTCTCGGCCGACCTGCGCGCAGGCGCGGTGACGCCGGTGCTGATCGGCACGGCCGAGAAGGGCAACGGCGTGCTGCGTCTTTTGAAGGCCATTCGCCACGACGCGCCGGACGTCGAGGCAACCAGGAAACGCCTTGGCGCGCCGGACGGCCAGACCGTGGTGCAGGTGATAAAGACCATCCACACCGCGCATGGCGGCAAGCTTTCGGTGTCGCGCGTGCTATCCGGCCAATTGGCCGACGCGGCCGAGCTCTTCCTTTCCAACGGCGACACGGCGAAGGTCTCCGGCATCTACAGAATGCTCGGCAAGGACCAGATCAAGCTGACATCCGCCAAGGCGGGCGACACGGTCGCGCTCGGCAAACTCGACAACGTCAAGACCGGCCAGACGCTGAGTTCGGCCAAGGGCGGCATCAGGCCATTGGTCACACTCGAGCCGCCGCAACCCGTATTTGCCTTCGCGCTTCGTCCCAAGGAGCGCAAGGACGAAGTCAAGATGTCGGCGGCGATCCAGCGGCTGGCCGAGGAGGACCCCTCGCTCAGCCTGCGCCATAACCAGGATTCGGCCGAGACCGTCCTGTCGGGTCACGGCGAGATGCATCTGCGCGTGGTGCGCGAGCGCCTCGAGGGCAAGAACCAGATTCCGATCGAGGGCCATGCCCCGGCAGTGCCCTACCGCGAGACCATCCGCAAATCGGCGCAGCAGCGCGGCCGCCACAAGAAGCAGTCAGGCGGCCACGGCCAGTTCGGCGACGTGGTGATCGAGATCAAGCCGCTGCCGCGAGGCACCGGCTTCCAGTTCTCCGACACCATCACCGGCGGCGTGGTGCCGAAGACCTATATCCAGTCGGTGGAGACCGGCATCCGCGACTATCTGAGGACGGGCCCGCTCGGCTTCCCGGTCGTCGACGTTGCTGTCAACCTGTCGGACGGCTCCTACCACGCGGTCGATTCCTCCGACATGGCCTTCCAGATGGCGGCGAAGCTCGCGATGAAGGAAGGCATGGCCGCCTGCTCCCCGGTCCTGCTGGAGCCGGTGATGAAGGTCGAGATCGTCACGCCCTCCGACGCGACCTCGAAGATCATCGCCCTGATCCCGCAGCGGCGCGGCCAGATCCTCGGCTATGACGCGCGGCCCGACTGGCCCGGCTGGGACGTCGTCGAGGCGACCATGCCGCAGGCCGAAATCGGTGACCTGATCATCGAGCTGCGCTCGGCGACCGCCGGCGTCGCCAGCTACAAGGCCGCGTTCGACCACATGGCCGAGCTCACCGGCCGGCTCGCCGACGAGGCGATGAACGCCAACGGCAAAGCCGCCTGAACAGGTCGGCCTGCCTGACGGGGCTATCTGCTGAAGATATGAAAACGGCGTCCGGTTCAACCGGACGCCGTTTCTATTGCGGACCGTCTTCCTGGGAGGCAACGGCTGGTCCGCCGCATCCGGAAAAATGGTTCGGACGCGGTAGCTGCCTGAGCCCGGTCATTTCGGGTGATGCCCCCATCTCCCGAACCGACCAACCGCGTCCTATTGTCTATATAAACGATAGGGTGCGTCCGCGACATGTTACCCAATGTTACATGTCACTGTTACGTGGGGGATTCAGTCGTTTTTCCGCCGGCGCGAAGCCACTCGGGCAACAAAAAAGCCGGATCAATAAAGATCCGGCTGAGTTTGATTGGAAGTGCCGATTAAGGCTAACCTCCAGAGGGGAACACTCGAGGGCGCTAATGGGAGGAGAACGCGCCCCAGAGATGTGACTATATATGTGCTCATCATGCCCAAGAAACA
>JAFKFE010000189.1 GCA_017308345.1 Alphaproteobacteria bacterium
CCGTGTCCTTCGTCGTCACCATCCCGGCCGACTTTGCCCGGCGCGTCGAGCGCGGCGACAGCCCGCAGATCCTGATCGAGGCCGACGCGACGGATCCGGCGGCGGCGAGCGGCGCCATCTCGACGCTGGGCACGGTGGCGAGCCAGGCGCTGCTGCGTGCCCAGGGCACACAGGCGGCGGCCGCCGAGACGGCCAAGCAGCAGCTGCAGGTGGTGGTGCACCGGCGCTACAATCCCGAAGGCATCCCGCAATACAACATCGTTCCCGGCCTGCTCGGCGTCATCCTGCAGATGACGATGGTGATGATGACGGCGATGGCGCTGACCCGGGAGACCGAGCGCGGCACCATGGAGAACCTGCTGGCCATGCCGTCCAGCCCGACCGAGATCATGCTGGGCAAGGTGCTGCCCTTCCTCGTCGTCGGCGCCGTGCAGATGGCGGTCGTGCTGGTCGCGGCGAAGCTCCTGTTTGGCGTTCCATTCGTCGGCAGCCTGACACTGCTGCTCTCGTCGGTGCTCGTCTTCGTGCTCTCGCTGGTGCTGCTCGGCTACACCATCTCGACCATGGCGCGCTCGCAGATGCAGGCGATGCAGCTCACCTTCTTCTTCTTCCTGCCGTCGATCATGCTTTCGGGCTTCATGTTTCCCTATCGCGGCATGCCGGGATGGGCGCAAATCCTGGGCGAAATCTTCCCGCTGACGCATTTCCTGCGCATCACACGCGCCGTGATGCTCAAGGGCGCCGACTTCCATACGATCGCGACCGAGATCGGATGGCTGGTGGTGTTCGTGCTTGTGTTCGCGGGTACGGCACTGCTGCGCTTCCGCCGGACGCTGGACTGATTTTGCTCAGTACCGCGCGGGCACGCAACATGCCTTGGAGGCGCCGCTGAAACAACGGCGCCTTCCTTAGCCGGCTGATCAGCCGCAGGGTTGCGAAACGGTACACGCCACGGCCACTACGGCCGAGAGTTTCTCGCGTTTCGACAAGCGCGGCTTTTCGTAGGTCTTCTTCATATCGTCCCCCATCAAGGTCAAGATTGCCCGCAGACGGCATACAGACATCTCGAGCCGTAGGCAACTCCTGGGTGATGGATCCCCGCTACGCCGCCATGATCCCGGCGTAAGTGCCGAAATCGACATTGCCGCCGGAGAGCACCACCGCGACGGTCTTGCCGGCAAGGTCGATCTCGCCCGAAGACAAGGCGGCGAGCGCGACGCATCCGCCCGGTTCGACGACCAGCTTGAGATAGGCCATGGCGTCGCGCATTGCCTGCGCGGCAGCCTTGTCGGATACCGCGATGGCGCCGGCGAGATTCCTGCGGTTGATCTCGAAGGTGATGGCGCCCGGCTCGGCGGTGAGCAGCGCATCGCAGATCGAGGCGTGGCCGGGTTCGTTAGCAACCCGCTCGCCCCTGGCCAGCGAGCGGCGCGTGTCGTCGAAATGTTCAGGCTCGACGGCCCAGACGGCTGTCCGCGGCGAGGCGTCCTTGACGGCAACGGAGATGCCGCTGGACAGGCCGCCGCCGCCGCACGGGATGACGACGGCATCGAGCGCCACGCCGAGGACTTCCGCCTGCCTCATCAACTCCAGGCCGACCGTGCCCTGGCCGGCGATGATGGCCGGATCGTCGAAAGGCGGCACCAGCGCCATGCCCTTTTCGATATAGGGACGCACGACCGCCATGCGGTCGTCCTTGAAGCGGTCGAACGGCACCACCTCGGCGCCCATCCTGCGGACATTGCCGACTTTCATGGCCGGCGCGTCGGCCGGCATAGCGATCACCGCCTTGACGCCGAACATGGCGGCCGAGGCCGCCACTCCCTGGGCATGGTTGCCGGACGAAAAGGCGACGACGCCGCGGCTGCGCTCTTCCTCGCTCAGCGACGACAGCTTGTTGTAGGCGCCGCGGATCTTGAAGGAGCCGGTGCGCTGCAGCGTTTCCGGCTTGAACAGGATACGGCCGCCATAGCGCTGGTTGAGCTCTGGCGATTCAATCAGCGGCGTTTCGACGATCAGGCCGGAAAGCCGCTCGGCGGCGGCACGGATGTCCAGGATGCCGGGCAGAGTGGTCATGGTGGGACCTCGCAGGATGAGTCCCGCCATGGTGCACGCAAACCGTGTCGTCGCGCCAACGAAAAAATGTGATGGAGACAAGGTTGGCGGTGGTGCGCCGGCGCCATTCACAGCAAAGGACCATGATAGCGATTTTGCCTGTGAGGACCTCTGATCCCCCGCGTGCCGCCCCCTCACCCGAGCAGCGTCTTCGTCCTTTTGTTGCCACCGAGCTTGCGCCAATTGTTGAAGCGATGCGTGGCGGCGGCGAAGGAAATCTTCATTTGCTGGGAAACCGTGTAGCGCGACTTGCCCTCGTCGAACATGCGGTAGCAGCACTCGGCGCCTTCCTCGGTGAGCTTGCCGTCCGGCGTCTTGTTGTGCGGGTTGGCCGGGTCGAATTTTTCGAGCTGCTCTTCGACCAGGTCCTTCAGGCGCTGCAGGTCGGCCTCGATGCTGGCGATGAGATCGAGAACAGGCTTCGCATCGAATGCGTGCGGAGGCTTCTTGTCCGTCATTCCATTGCTTCCTTCAATTTCGGCTGTCACCAGCTATATAGGCTAACATTTGGTGATAATGAAGAGGCGACCAGGTTCCTCTGGATCACTCTTTCGCGCGCGCGGCCTTGCCGTTCGCAATTGACGCCGGGCGGCCGAGATCCTAGTTTAGAATTATTCTAAACTAGAGTGATCCCATCATGCTTTCCCGTTTTCTCGGCCTCGGCCGCCGTTCGTTCGATTCATTGTCTGAACAGGAGATCCTGGCGCTGGCGATCTCCTCCGAGGAGGATGACGGGCGCATCTACCGCGCCTATGCCGACGGGCTGGCGCAGGACTTTCCGCAATCGGCCAAGGTGTTCGAGGCCATGGCCGAGGAAGAGGACGGCCATCGCGACTCGCTGATCGAGCTTCACCGCAGGCGTTTCGGCGAGCGCATTCCGCTCATCCGCCGCGAGCATGTGAAAGGCTTCTACGAACGCAAGCCCGACTGGCTGGTGCGGCCGCTCGGCGTCGAGCATGTGCGGCGCCAAGCCGAAGAGATGGAGCGGCAAGCTTATCGTTTCTACGTCGAAGCGGCCAAGCGGACCACCGACGCCTCGACCCGCAAGCTACTGGACTGGTTGGCGGCGGCCGAACTCGGCCACGAGAATTCCGCGCATGAATTGGAGCAGAAGCACCTCCCGGGCGAGGTCAAGGAGGAGGAAGCGAGCGTCGAGCAACGCCAGTTCATCCTGACCTATGTGCAGCCGGGGCTGGCCGGTCTGATGGACGGATCGGTGTCGACGCTGGCGCCGATCTTTGCCGCCGCCTTCGCCACGCACGCGACGTTCCAGACCTTCCTCGTCGGCCTGGCCGCCTCGATCGGCGCCGGCATTTCGATGGGTTTCACCGAGGTGGCCTCCGACGACGGCAAGCTTTCGGGGCGCGGCTCGCCGCTCAAGCGGGGCTTGACCGTCGGCGTCATGACGACGCTGGGCGGGCTCGGTCACGCGCTGCCCTATCTCATTCCTTATTTCTGGACGGCTACGATCGTCGCGGCGATCGTGGTGTTCTTCGAGCTCTGGGCGATCGCCTTCATCCAGAACCGCTACATGCAGACGCCATTCTGGCGCGCCGCCTTCCAGGTGGTGCTGGGCGGCGCGCTGGTGTTCGCGGCCGGGGTGCTGATCGGGAATGCGTAGCGCTTCTCCTTCGCCCCTTGTGGGAGAAGGGAAAGGCGCGCCTCACCCATTCACCGCCCTGCTATCCCGTGGCGCCTCAACCCTATCGGTCAGCCCGTAGTCGCGGACCACATGGGCGATGCGCAGACGATAGCCGGCAAAGATTCCGCCGCGCCCGGCTTGCTGGGCCTGCCTGTGCTCCTCGGTGTTGCGCCAGGCCTTGACCGCTTCCTCGTCGCGCCAGAACGACAGCGACAGCACGCGCTTCGGGTCGGTGAGGCTCTGGAAGCGTTCGACCGAGATGAAGCCGTCGATGCCGTCGAGCAGAGGCCTGAGCCCGGCGGCGATGCCGAGATAGGCATCGCGCTTCCCTTCCGCCGGTTCCACTTCGAAGATGACGGCGATCATGCCTCTGTTCCTTCCCGAACCGTTACGTCTGTGTGAAACATCTGCCTCGGGCCGTGCGGCCCCGACACACGTTTCAGGAAGACGCGATCTTCCTTGAGGATGAATTTCTCGCGCCTGGCGAACTCGTAATTTGCCTTGCCTGCCGGGTCGGCCGCAAGCCGCGCGCGATAGGCCTCGTAGGCCGCGAGGCTCTCTATGTTATAGGCGGCGTAGGCCGTGGTGGCCGAGCCTTCATGCGGCGCGTAGTAGCCGATCAGCTCGGCGCCGCAGCGCGGAATGGCCTGGCCCCAGGCGCGCGCATATTGCTCGAAAGCCGCCTTGCCGAACGGGTCGATCTCGTAGCGGATGAAGCAGGTGATGGTCATGTCGGTCTCCTCGTCGGTTGGCTTGCGCACGTCGATGCTTCGACCGTGATCGAAACATTGCTGGCGCCTCTGTGCTAGGCATCCTCCTTGTCAGGAGTGTTGCCCGGGCTGCTTGAGCTCGCCCGAGGTTAGTGCTTTCCTGGCGGGAATGCTTCGATAAGGATCGAACCATGCGTGAAGGACCCGACATCGCCCGCATCGCCAGCCTCGTCGGCGACCCGGCCCGCGCCAACATGCTGAACGCGCTGATGGGCGGCACGGCGCTGACAGCGTCGGAACTGGCGCTGGAAGCCGGCGTGTCGCTGCCGACCGCTTCCTCGCATCTGTCGAAGCTGACGGATGGCGGGCTGCTGACCTTGGCCAGCCAGGGCCGCCACCGCTATTACGGCCTCGCCGGCGCGCAGGTGGCCGGCATGATCGAGGCGATCATCGGTGTCGCCGAGGCGGTCGGTCCCAAGCGGGTGCGGCACGGGCCGCGCGACGCGGCCATGCGCGTGGCGCGGGTCTGCTACGATCACCTCGCCGGCGAACAGGCGGTCGCCATGCTCGACCGGCTCTTCGACAGGAAGCTTTTGCTGCGCGACGACAGTCAGATCAGGCTCTCGCCGTCCGGCGCCGCGCATTTCGCCGCGCTCGGCATTGAGATCGATGCCAGGGCGCGGCGGCCGGTATGCCGTGCCTGCCTGGATTGGAGCGTGCGGCGCTCGCATCTGGCCGGCGCGCTGGGCGCGGCCATCCTCGACAAGATCATCGCCGAGAAATGGGCGCGGCGCGAAAAGGACAGCCGCGCCGTGGTGTTCTCGCCGAAAGGCAGGCAGGCGTTCGAGAGGGTGTTTCTGGCGTAGGGTGGACAATTTCGCGATGCTGGCGCGAAGGATCGCGGCGGTGCTGGCGCTTGGGCTCACCCCCGCTTCAGGGCCTTGCCCAGCTCGAAGAAATCCTTCCACGGATCGGCCTTCTTCAGTTGCTCCAGCGTGGAAGCATCGCCAAGCGGGAAAGCATTCGGCGCGACGCCCTTTTCGAGTTCCGGCCAGGTCACCGGCATCGACACCGTCGCGCCCTTCTTGGCGCGCGATGAATAGGGCGCGACCGTGGTCGAGCCGCGGCCGTTGCGCAGATAGTCGACGAAGACTTTTCCGGTGCGCGCCTTCTTCGACAGCGTAGCCGTGTAGCGGTCGGGCGCGGCCTGCTCCAGCGCGCGGGCGAAATCATGGGCAAATCCCTTGACCTCGTCCCAATCGGCCGAAGGCTTCAACGGTACCAGCACGTGATAGCCCTTGCCGCCGGAGGTCTTGACCAGGTTCGGCAGCGCCAGGTCGTCCAGCCGCTTGTGGATGTCGAGCGCCGCGTCGCGCACCATGCTCACATCGACGCCTTCGTCCGGGTCGAGGTCGAAGATGATCTGGTCCGGCTTTTCCAATTCATCGATTGTCGAGCCCCAGATATGGACTTCGACCACGCCATACTGGACGAGCGCCGCAAGGCCGTCGAAATCACGGATGAACAGGATCTCCTCGCCATCGGTCGGATCCTTCATCCTCGCGATCTTGTCGCTCATGCCGGGCGAGGCATGTTTCTGGAAGAAGCGCTGGCCCTGGACGCCGTCCGGCGCCCGCACCAAGGCCAGCGGCCGGTTGACGACGAACGGCTCCATGCGCGGCCACACCAGGGCGTAATGGTCGAGCAGGTCCTGCTTGGAAACCTTTTCATCGGGCCACAGCAGCTTGTCGGGATGCGAGAGTTTTATCGAGGTCTTGGCCGCTCCGGTCGCCTCCTTCGGCCCGGGTTCTCTACCCGGCTTTGTTTCGCCCTCGGCCTTCTTCGGCTGTTCTGGCACGACTTCCTCCGCCGGCTCGTCTCCGCGCAATCCCTGGAGCGAGGCGTGGCGGATTATATGGCCGGATGTGCAAAGGCGGAACTCCACCTCGCCGACCAGGCCTGGCGGCCGCCGTAGCGCAGCTTGCCGCCTTCAGGCTTTCGGTTTCTCGCCCCTGGCAGCCTTGCCTTCGCCGATCTCCTCGATGGTCAGGCCCGACTTCACCGATTGCGGTTCTTCCTGGAGCACATCCTCGCCAGGCCGGGCGGCGGCATCGTCCGACTTTATCAGCAGCCAGTTGTCGCGCTTGTCGCCGGAGCGGGGCTTCAGCCTGACCAGATGCCAGCGGCCATTGAGCTTGTGGCCTTCGAGCTCGAAGTCGATATGGCCCTTGCGCATCCCCTCGGCCGGATCGCCTTCGGGGATCCATTTACCTTCGTCCCAGACGATGACCGAACCGCCGCCATACTGGCCTTTCGGGATAGTGCCCTCGAAGGACGCATAGTCGATCGGATGATCCTCGACATGGACGGCCAGCCGCTTCTCATGCGGATCGAGGCTCGGGCCGCGCGTCACCGCCCAGCTCCACAGCACGCCGCCATGTTCCAGCCGGAAGTCATAGTGAAGCCGCGTGGCTGCGTGCTTCTGGACGACGAAGATGCCGCCGTCCTGCTTTCGTCCGCCGACCCTGCCGGCCGGTTCGGCGGTTTTCTTGAAATCGCGCTTGGCGCGATATCGTTCGAGGCCGGCCATGCCGCCATTCTCCCATGCGGATTTGCGTTTCAGCGCGGACCCTTCGGCCTTTCGCGCCGGCGCGCCTTCGATGAAGATCCGCCGGCCTCGCGACCTTAGCGCAACGGGCTAAGGCTTGCTCGGGGTTTCCCAAGGTCCGGATCTGGCGGTTGGCGCCGAGCAATGAAATTTCCTGGCGCCAGCCAAACGCGAAACAGAAGCGCGCGCAAGCGACATAGGAACGAAACATATGTGATGCAAAAGCCACATGGAGCGGAAACGCGACGAAAGGCACCGAAAGACCGCGAATCAGCCGCAATCCGGCCATGATGCAACGAGTTTCGGACCAGAAATTAACATCACGTTCACCGACTATTCACGCCTCGACGCTATGCTCTCGAATAATTCGGACGGGACATCCGAAAGCGGGACAGGGACAGGTAAAATGAACTTCTGGAACCACATAGCCGGCTACGCCAGCGCCATTCGCGAATTCGTCGCGCCGACCTACCGGCCGGAGCGCTATTACATGCGCGGCCCGGGCCCGGCCTGCGCACGCCGCGGCAACTCGCTCGGCGTCAGCGCGCACTGATCATGAACCGCGAGCGAGGCCATCACAGCCGCGTTTGCCGGCCGGCCGCCGACCAGCGCGCCACGACCTATCGCTGCAAGCGCCTGGTGCATGCCGCCGACTGGCGCGCGACAACGCCGCGACTTTGACGCCGCCCGTCCGGCTGGCTTAGTGTCTCCCCTAGTCTGACGCAATTCCGGACGGAAAACCGCTCACACTTTTCCTGGAATTGCTTTAGGGGCACAAGCAGCCGGGGCCGCCATGACCGACCTGCCCGAACCGAACCGTCCCGCCTTCCCGCATCGGACCCATGACGCCAGCCAGCCGCTGATCGTCTTCGATGGCGTCTGCGTGTTCTGCTCGGGCTTCGTCCAGCTCGTCGTAAGGCTCGCCCGGAAAAAGCGCTTCCGCTTCGCCACGGCGCAGTCGCCGTTGGGCGAGGCGCTGTTTCGCCGGCACGGCCTGCCGACAGACGATTAGCCTTCACGCGCCTCGACAGCTTCATCGCGACCATGGCCGCGCTCGGCTGGCCATGGCGCGCGGCGAGGGCGCTGCTCATCCTGCCCAGGCCGCTGCGCGACTGGCTGTATGACCGGGTCGCCAGGAACCGCTACAGGTTGTTCGGCCGAAGGGACAGTTGCGACATCCCGTCCGCCGAGTTGCGCCAGCGGCTGATCGGCTAAAACCGCTTCGCGCCTTTGCCGACAGGGACGCGTGCCGGCGCGCCGGGCCGATCATGCGCTATCGCGGCTGGCTTGTCCCGGAGCAAGGCTCAAGTACCGCCGTTTCACCGGCTGCCCTGCCCAGTTCGCGACAGCCTTCGACCGTGCACAGCATCCAGCCCTCCCCGGTCGCGCCCGACGCCGCGAGCTAGCGCGACAGAATCACA